>DASXNC010000035.1:0-4129 GCA_036495325.1 Steroidobacteraceae bacterium | reverse complement strand
GAACGGCTTCTCGACAGCCATGAGCCGCTCGCCTGGGAGATTCTGAGCCATCGCGCGCTTTCGGTCCTCGCCATCTGGACGGTCGCAATCCTCAGCGTCTGGCAGAAACGCTCCACTGTCGGCCGCATCGAGGCGCGTGCGGAGGCGGCGCGCGCGTACGAAGTGAACACGGCGCTCAAAGCGGCGCTCGCGCGGACCGAAGCGGCGGAGGCTCAGCTGCGCCGCGGTCAGCGGCTGCTCGATACGGTCGCCGCGATGGCCCGCATCGGCGGTTGGGAGATCGATCTTGCGACCCTCGAGCCGATCTGGTCGCAGGAGGTCTATCGCATCCACGGCGTCGATCCCGCAACGAGGCTCGATCTCGCCGGCATGCTCGAGTTCTATGCGCCCGAGGCGCGTCCGCTCATCGAGAATGCAATCGGCGATGCGATCCGCCACGGCGCCTCATTCGACCACACCGTTCCTTTCATCATGGCCGCGGGCGAGCGGCGCTGGGCGCGCGTGATCGGCGTTCCGGAGCGCACGAGCGAAGTGACGACGCGTCTCTCCGGCGCCTTCCAGGACGTGACGGATCAACACGAGATCCAGATACGCTTCGCGCGCGCCTCGCGCTCGAGCTCGGAGGGCCACTGGGACTACGACTTCGGGACCGAGACCGTCTGGTGCTCCGCCACGCACGAGGAGCTGCTCGGGCTGCCGGCGCGCGACACGCGTCTGCAGGCAGCCGAGTTCCGCGCGCGGGCGCACCCCGAGGATCGGACGCGGATCGCCGCCGCATTCGAGCAGCACATTCTCGATGGCACGCCGTTCGACGTGCAGCTGCGGATGCGTGTCGAGGGCGGGGATTGGCGCTGGTTCCGCACGCGCGGCGCCGTCGAGCGCGATGAGCTCGGCCGGCTGGCGAGCTTCGCGGGCTCGCTGACCGACATCCACGAGGAGCAACTCGCGCAGCTCGAGCTGCGCAGCGTGCGCGCGCGCCTGGAGCGTATGACGCTCGGCAGCACCGACGGCTTCTTCGACCTCGACGTGGTCGCGGGGCGCGTGTGGTATTCGCCGCGTGTGCACGAGATGCTCGGCTATACGAGCGAGAATCCGATTCCGGGGCAGCTCACCGATCTCGTTCCTCAGGAGGAGCGCGAGAGGATCGAGCAGGCCGTGCTGCGTCACTTCGAGAGTGATGGGCCCTTCGACGAGACGCTGCGAGTTCAAGCGCTGGACGGTGAATGGCACTGGCTGCGGGCGCGCGGCCGCAGCGAACGCGACGCCGACGGGAGACCGACTCGATTCGCGGGCTCGATCCAGGACGTGACCGTGCAGCGCGACGCGGAAGCCGCTCTCGTCGCCGCGAAGGAGGCCGCGGCGGCGGCCAACCGCGCGAAGAGCGATTTCCTCGCGAACATGAGCCACGAGATCCGGACGCCGATGAACGGCGTTCTCGGCATGACGGAGCTTCTGCTCGACACGCCGCTCGAGCCGGGCCAGCGCGAGTTCGCGGAGACCATCCGGACGAGCGCGACTTCGCTCCTCGGCATCCTCAATGACATCCTCGATTTCTCGAAGATCGAGGCCGGTAAGCTCGAGATCGAACAGGTCGAGATGGACGTGCGCCGCTGCGTCGAGGATGTGGGTACGATCATGGCCGTGCAGGCCGCAGCCAAGAATCTCGAGCTCATCGTGAATGTCGATCCGGGGATCCCGGAGCTCGTGCTCGGCGATCCGCACCGGCTGCGGCAGATCCTCACGAACCTCGCGGGCAACGCCGTCAAGTTCACCCAGCGCGGCGAGATCGTGATCGAGGCTCTTGCGGTCGCCGTGCAAGCCGGCCGTGTGCTGGTGCATTTCGAAGTGCGGGACTCCGGCGCCGGTATGACCGACGAGGCGATGACTCGGCTGTTTCAGCCGTTCGTGCAGGCCGATGCCTCGACCACGCGACACTACGGCGGAACCGGTCTCGGACTCTCGATCGTCAAAAGGCTCGTCGAGCTCATGGGCGGTCAGGTGGGGGTCGCGAGCCAGCCCGGCAAAGGCTCGACATTCACCTTCACGCTGCCTTGTCCCCTCGTCGAGGGAGGCGTGAATCCTGCTGCCTCGGGGCCAGTCAGCACGCGCGAGCTGCGCGTGCTCGTCGTGGACGACAACGAGACCAACCAGCGCGTACTGCGCGGTCAGCTCCGGCCGGCGGGCTACGCGATCGAGACGGTGGGCAGCGCCGAGGCGGCAGTGCGCGAGCTCGTCGCCTCCGCGCGCGCCGGCACTCCCTTCGACCTGGTCATCGCGGACGATCAGTTGCCGGATTCCGACGGCGCTCAGCTCGCGATGCGCGTGCGGTCGATACGGGAGCTCGGAGAGCCCCAACTCGTGATGCTCACGTCTCTCGATCGGCACGGCAACGTCGAGCGATTGCAGGAGATCGGCTTTGCGGGCTACCTGACCAAGCCGGTCCGCGGACGGGAGCTGCGCGCCTTGATCGAGCGGGTGCTCGGGCGCGAGACCGGAGCTCTCACGAGCCCCGGGCCGCGGCTCGTCACGCGCAGCTCGCTCGCGGCGGGCGGGGCCGCCGGCCGCTTCCGCGGGCGGGTGCTGGTCGTCGAAGATAACGCGGTGAACCAACAGGTCACCCGGCGTTTCCTCGAGCGCCTCGGGTGCGAGGTGGACGTGGCCGAGAACGGTCAGCGCGCCGTCGAGTTCTGCGCGCACAGCCGCTACGACATTATCCTGATGGACGTGCAGATGCCGGTGATGGACGGGCTCACGGCAACGCGCGAGATCCGGCGCCAGGAAGCCTCCGATCGGCGCACACCGATCATTGCGCTCACCGCGAGCGCCATGACGGACGAGCTCGAGCGATGCGTGGCGGCCGGCATGGACGGTCTGCTCACGAAACCGCTCGAGCCCTTGCGTCTCGCCGAGACGCTCGATCGACACGGCCTCGCCACGGGCGGCGACGCCGTGCTGCAGCCCGTTCCGATGGCGCACCCCGGCGGACCAGCCATCGATCTCGCTCGTCTGCGCATCATCGTGGGCGACGACCCTGAGTTCATCGAAGAGCTCTGCCGGACGTTTCTCACGAGCAGCGGCCACATCGTCGAGGAGCTCCACCGCGCGCTCGAGGCGGACGATCGCGTGCTCCTCGGCACGCTCGCGCATAAGCTAAAGGGCGGCAGTAACAGCGTCTGCGCGCAGCGCGTCTCCGACCTTGCGGCCGTCCTCGAGCGGGGTGCAGCCGGCCGCGCCGCCGAGGAGCTCGGCGAGCTCGTGGAGCACATCCGGGCCGCGGTGCGCGAATGCGCGGGATTCATCGAGGCGCAGGTGGCATGACCGACGGTGACACGACGCCGCTGAAACTGCTGCTCGTGGAAGACGAGCCGACCCAGCTTCTGCTGATGCAGCGGCTGCTCCGCCGCGCAGGCTACACCGTCGAGACGGCGGGCGACGGCGAAGCCGCGCTCGCGAAGCTCTCGAGCGGGGAGTTCCAGATGCTGGTCACGGACTGGGACATGCCGGGCATGGACGGCGTCACCCTCTGCCGGCGCGTGCGCGAGGCGCGCCTGCCGGGCTATCTCTACGTGCTGCTGCTCACGGGACACGGCTCGACCGAGAGCCTCGTGGAGGGCCTCGAGGCCGGCGCGGACGACTACATCCGCAAGCCCCCGAACGAGGCGGAGCTGCTCGCACGGCTCACGGCGGGGCGGCGCATCGTGCGGCTCGAGCAGTCGCTTCGCGAAGCGAACGCAAAGATCCAGCTCCTCTCAATTACCGACCCGCTCCTCGGCACTTTCAATCGCCGCTATTTGAACGAGCAGCTGGTACACGAGGTCGAGCGCGCCCGGCGCTACGCGCGGCCGCTTGCGACCGTCATGGCTGATCTCGACTTCTTCAAAGACGTGAACGACCGCCACGGCCACCAGATCGGCGACGAGGTGCTGCGCGGCTTCGTCGAGCTCGCGCAGACCTCGACCCGCCAGGCGAGCGACTGGATGGCGCGCTACGGAGGCGAGGAGTTCATCGTGGTGCTGCCGGAGACCGATCTGGCGGGCGCCGTCGCGACGGCCGAGAAGATCCGCGGCTGCTGCGCGGCGACGCCGATCCGCACTGCGATCGGCGATGTGAGAGTTACGGCGAGCTTCGG
>DASXNC010000034.1:0-3101 GCA_036495325.1 Steroidobacteraceae bacterium | reverse complement strand
TGCGCGACATCGGCTCGCTTCTCGTCTGGATCGGATTGCAGCCCGCCCTCGACCGCGAACGGGTCGCCGTGCTCGGCTCGGGCTACGGAGGCTATCTCGCGCTCGCATCGCTCGCCGATTACAACGACCGCCTGACCGGTGCCATCGACATGTGCGGCATCAGCGATTTCGTGCGGTTTCTCGAGCATACCGCCGCCTGGCGCCGCGACCTCGAGCGCGCCGAATACGGCAATGAGCATGATCCAGAGATGCACGATTTCCTCAGCCGCATTTCCCCGGTCGCCAAGGTGAAATGGATCCGCCGCCCGCTGCTCGTCGTGCAGGGACTCGACGATCCACGCGTGCCCGCGTCCCAATCGACCGGTCTCATCGCGAGCCTGCGCGCGCGCGGCGACGACGTGTGGTATCTCGCCGCACGCGACGAGGGCCACGGCTTTCGCAAGAAATCGAACCGCGACATCTATTACGAAATCGCGGCGATGTTCCTGCAGCGGCTCGCAACCGCGGAGTTATCGGCGCCGAGGGCTCCCGACGTCAGCGCCCGGCAGTAAGGCCGGAGAAGGGACGGGGAAGGGTCTTGAGACCCGGGGTGAGCTCGCTGTAGTAGTTGGCGATCACCCACAAGTCGTCCTCTTTCACCTGCGCAGCCATGCCCGCCATGACTGGGTTCTTGCGTCCACCGCTCTTGTACTCCCTGAGCGCCTGGACGATGTAGTCGGCATGCTGACCGGCAATGCTCGGATACTGCGGTATCACCCCGACCCCGTCCGCGCCGTGGCAGGCGACACAAACGGCTGCGGCGGCGGGCGGCTGGTGCGCGCTCGCGGGAGTTGCGTTCGCCTTGAGGACCGGCGCGGCGAAAAACGCGGCGATATCGGCCACGTCCTGCGCCGAGAGCTCGGAGGCCTGCGCGTGCATGGTCGTGTGCGAGCGCTCGCCGCTCTTGTAGGCTGTCAGCGCTGAGACGAGGTACTCGGGATGCTGACCTCGGAGCTCCGGCACGCTGTAGTCGGGATACGCGTTGCGATAGCCGTCGATGCCGTGACAGCCGAGGCAGGTGTAGGAGATCTCCCTGCCGCGCTCGGCATTGCCGTTGAGCGGCGCGCCCTGCGCGAGCACCGCCGCGCTAGCGAGCGTGCCGCAGGCGACAGCGGCCGAAAAAGCACCCCTCAGCATCCACGACGGCATATCGATCCTCGAGGTGAAGCGAAAAATGGCCCCGAATCATAAGGACTCGCGTCGCGCTTTGCCACCGAGCGGCTCGGAGCCAACCGGTCCGTGGCGCCGCGGTGAGCGCGAGTGATCGCACTGATTCAGCGCGTCCTCTCGGCGCACGTCGAGATTGAGAGACGCACCGTCGGCTCGATCGAGCAAGGCGTGCTCGCACTGATCGGCGTGCAGCGTGACGACACGCACGCCGCGGCGGACCGGCTGCTCGAACGCGTGCTGACGTACCGCATCTTCGCGGACGAAGCCGGCCGCATGAATCGGAGCCTCGCGGATATTCGCGGCGGACTGCTCCTCGTTCCGCAATTCACGCTCGCCGCCGACACGCGCCAGGGGACGCGTCCAGGCTTCAGCACGGCCGCGGCTCCGGACGCTGCGCGCGCACTGTTTGCTCACCTCATCGAGCGGGCGCGGGCGCGCCACGCGCCCATTGGCGCCGGCGAGTTTGGCGCACACATGCGCGTCTCGCTGGTCAATGACGGGCCGGTCACATTCTGGCTCCAAAGCGGCGGTTGAGGCACGGCCGGCCGGCGCCCGGTGAACTCGGCGCCTTGCCTAGGGTCGATTTACCGTAACATCGGGCCTCCCGGGGCGGGCGTTCCCGTGCAATGGGGGCTCGAATGCTCGATCTGCTCTTGATCCTCATAATCGTGCTGCTCATCTTCGGCTCGAAGAAGCTGCGCACGATTGGCTCGGACTTGGGCTCCGCCATCAAGGGCTTTCGGCGCGGAATGACGGATGGTTCAAGCGGAAAGCCCCCCGAGCAGGTAGAATCGACAACTCCGGACGCCGAATTCCCGGAGGTCGCGGACCCCGACCGGATGGGGCGGAAGGGCGGCTGAACACTCACTATTTTCTGCGGCGGCGTGCTCCGCGCAACAGCTCCGCGAAGTTCGACTTGTCAGGATGTTCTCGATCGATTTCCCCGAAATCGTCATCATCTTGGGCCTAGCACTGATCGTGCTCGGCCCCAAGAAGTTGCCCGTGGTCGCGGGCAAGATAGGCCGATGGGTGGGACGCGCTCGAACGATGGCGCGGCAGTTCCGCGAGCAGCTCGAGCAGGAAATCTCGACCGCCGAGAACGCGGCCGACATCCGTAAGTCGGTCGATTCCGTCAATGAGCCGGCGCGCAAGCAGCCCGCGTCGGGCGTTTCCGCTTCCGCACCTCCAGAGAGCGTGCCCCAGGAGGCCGTCTCACACGGGACCGTAGGGCAGCAGCCGGCGCCGCCGACTGCGCATGAGCAGACTCCGTACGAGCCAACCCCGTACGACGCGGGGCCGTATGAGATGCCGCCCGCTGAAGGTTACGGCCCGCCCCCGCAGCAGCTCTCATTCGACGAGCAGCTGCACGACACGGCGCTCGCACCGGAGGCTGCCGGCCATGGCGCCGGATCGCACTCCGCCGATCCCCGGGAGTGGATGCCCGAGACGCAGACCTGGATGGCGAGTGCGGGCTGGGAGACTTCGGTGCCGCCCGGCGCCGAGTCCGCGGCCGGACTGGCAACGCAACCCCCCGCGTCCACGCCGCGCTCCGCTGCACCTCAGCGCCCATCGTCACATGACCGCGCGCCGGAGCCGGCCGCTGCCTCGCCGTCCTCGCGCACCGAGGCCGTCGAGCACAACGACCGCTAGCGAGCGCGCGACATGAACGACGAGCCAGAGGAGAAGCTGGCCGAGGGCACGCTCATCTCCCATCTGCTTGAGCTGCGCAATCGGCTCATCCGGGCGATGATCGCCTGGGTCATCGTTTTCATCCCGTGCGCGTACTATTCGAACGCGTTGTTCGAACTGGTCTCCGACCCGATCAAGGCGAAGCTGCCGCCCGGGTCTCATCTGATCGCAACCGGCGTCATCACCCCGTTCATGACGCCGTT
>DASXNC010000033.1:0-2010 GCA_036495325.1 Steroidobacteraceae bacterium | reverse complement strand
CGCGCTCCGCCCGGCCGAGGTCACGATCGAGCCCCGCGTGCTTGCCTTCGATATCGAGACCGACGCCAAGAGCGAGCGTCTGCTCGCGATCTCGCTGTTTTCGACCGGCGTGGACGAGGTCCTGATCGTGGACGGCAGCCGGCGGCCGATGCCCGAGCGCGCCACCTGCTGCCCCGACGAGCGCGCCGCGCTCGAGGCTTTCGCAGCGCGCGTCGCAGCGCTCGATCCCGACGTGCTAACCGGCTGGAACATAGTCGATTTCGATTTGACCGTGCTCGACAAGATCGCGGCGCGCCTGAAAGTCCAGCTGCACCTCGGCCGGGAGCCCGGGACCATGCGCATCCGCAAAGCAGACGGTTATTTCGGGAGCGGTCAGGCGGTGCTCCCGGGACGCCTCGTGCTGGACGGTATCGATCTTCTGCGCGGGGCGTTCGTGCGCATGGACGATTACTCGCTCGACGCCGTGGCGCGGGAAGTGCTCGGGGAGGGCAAGGCACTCGCCGGCGAGGCGCGCGATCGCATCGCGGAGATCATCCATAATTACAAGCACGATCTCGCCGCATTCGCGCTCTACGCCCGCACCGATGCGCGCCTCGCCTACCAGATCGTCGCGAAGCTGCGTCTCATCGAGCTCGCCTTCGCGCGCAGTCAACTCACCGGCATGACGCCGGATAGGGTGGCGGCAAGCATCGCGTCTTTCGATTTCCTGTACCTATCGGAGCTCGAGCGCATCCACATCGTCGCCCCGAGCGTGCGCGGCAGCGATTCGCGCGTGCACGCCGCGCAGCAAGGCGGACACGTGCTCGAACCTGTTTCCGGCTTGCACCGCAACGTCTGGGTGTTCGACTTCAAGAGTTTGTACCCGAGCATCATCCGCACGTTCAACATCGACCCGCTGAGCTACGTGCCGGACCCCGCGCCGCAGGCCGATCTCATCCGTACGGCGGAGGGGGCCTTTCGCCGCGCGCCGGCCATCCTTCCGCGCCTGCTGGACGAGTTGTTCCCGCGGCGCGAGGCCGCCAAGAAGAGACATGACGAGACCGCGGCCCACGCCATCAAAATCCTGATGAATTCCTTCTACGGCGTGCTCGGCACATCGGCTTGCCGCTTCTACAATCCAGCGCTCGCCAATTCCATCACCGGAATGGGCAAGCACCTGCTGCTGTGGTCGAAGAGTTGGTTCGAGGCCGCAGGCTACACGGTGCTGTACGGCGACACCGACAGCCTATTCGTGCGCGCCGCGGGGGATGATCCAGGGCGCGCGAGCGCGACTGCGCTCGAGCTCGCTGCCGCGCTCAACGCCGAGCTCAGCCGCCACATCGCGGAGGGATGGCGGGTGCAGAGCCGGCTCGAGCTCGAGTTCGAGAAGCTGTACCTGCGCCTCTTCCTGCCGCATGCCCGCCACAGCGCGCGCGGCGCCAGCAAGCGCTACGCGGGTCTGATCTACGGCGTGGACACGCACGAAGTCGAGTTCGTGGGCATGGAGGCCGTGCGCCGGGACTGGACTCAGCTCGCGAAGCGCGTTCAGCGCGAGCTCTACGAGCGCTTGTTCTCCGACCGACCGGTCGAGGCCTACCTCGCGGATATCGTCGAGCAAGTGCGCAACGGCCGGCTCGACGAGGAGCTCGTCTATCACAAGAATCTGCGCAAGCACACCGGCGAGTACACGGCCACCACACCGCCGCACGTGGCCGCGGCGAGCAAATCGAGCCGCCCGGGCGGCCGCTCGATTCGCTATGTCGTCACCACGGCCGGAGCCGAGCCGCTCGACAATCTCAAGCATCCGCTCGATCGCGAGCACTATGTCGAGAAGCAAATCAAGCCGGTGGCCGAGCCGGTGTTGGAGACGCTCGGCCTGCACTTCGAGCGCGTGATCGGCGACGCGCGCCAGTTCGATCTCAATCTGACGTGAGATTTAGGCTCGGCATGATCGCTCCGGTGAACACCGGCACCGCAGAGCGCGTGTCGGGTGCGCTTACCCCGCCTTCGGTCGCATCGCCTCGCGCGCGA
>DASXNC010000032.1:0-5447 GCA_036495325.1 Steroidobacteraceae bacterium | reverse complement strand
AGGGGTGCCGTGATCCCGGATCGGGACGCGATGGTGCTCGACCTCGGCAGGGAGAAGGTCGTCGTAGCGGGGGAGCGGCTCCTCGACGGCCGTGAGGTCGATGATCGTGCTCACTCCGAGGGCGAGCAGGCGCTCGATCCGCTCGCGCGTCACGGCCGGGTCGCTGACCGCGGGATACTCGCCCGCGAGCAGTCGCTCGGGCAGCGCCCAGTAGCTGTTAGACCAAGGCTGCGGCGCGGACGTCGGCAAGAGCCTCCTCCTCCGCGTCGGACATCGGGATGACGCTCGGCGCCTCTCCCGAGCCGCCGGGTGACCCGAGTTCGTCGCGCCGGCTCTCGAGGCCTCTGAAATCGTGCAGTCGCGGGTCTGCGAGATGCTCCGGCTCGATGCGGCGCAGAGCCGCAAAGATGGTCTCCACGCGCCCCGGATGCTCGCGTTCCCAGGCCTGCAACATGCGCTTCACGGCGCTGCGCTGCAGGTTCTCCTGCGAGCCGCACAGATTGCACGGGATGATCGGGAACGCGCGGCTGCGCGCGTAGCGGGCGATGTCGCGCTCGCTCACGTACGCGAGCGGGCGCACGACGATGTGGCGGCCGTCATCGGAGAGCAGCTTCGGGGCCATGGCCTTCAACCGGCCGCCGAAGAAGAGATTGAGAAAGAACGTCTCGACGATGTCGTCGCGATGGTGGCCGAGCGCGATCTTCGTGATGCCGTGCTCGGATGCAAAGCGATACAGCGCGCCGCGGCGCAGCCGCGAGCACAGGCCGCACATCGTCTTGCCCTCCGGCACGACGCGGCGGACGACGCTGTAAGTGTCCTGCTCGAGAATGTGAAACGGGACGCCGAGCGCGGCGAGATATTCCGGCAGAACGTGTGCGGGGAACCCAGGCTGCTTCTGATCCAGATTGACCGCGACGAGGCTGAAGTCGACGGGCGCGCTGCGCTGAAGCGAAAGCAGGAGATCGAGCAGGGTGTAGGAGTCTTTGCCTCCCGAGAGGCACACCATCACCCGATCGCCGGCGGCGATCATGCCGAAATCGTGGATTGCCTTGCCCGCGAGCCCGCGTAGATGCGCTTGCAGGCGCGCCGCCGTACGGGAAGGCGCCGCAAGGCCCCTCGCAGGGCCCCTCTTCTCTATGCCCCTCTGCCCGGCCACGGCAGCGTGCCGCTCCCGCTCCCCGCTCATCGTCGCTCAGGCAGCAGCAATGCTCTCGGCGCCCTCGAGGTACTTGCCCTCCAGATAGCGCACGAACGGCGCGGCCGAGAGTGGTCGGCCCGTCGCATCCTTCAACAGCTCGTGAACCGAGACTTTGGCGCCGAGGCCATGCACGTGCGTGCGCAACCAGCCGAAGAGGCCGGAGAATTCCCCGTGCGCGATCTGTTCGTCGAGATGGCCGACCTCCGCACGCAGGCTGTCATAGAGCTGCACCGCAATCACCGCCCCGAGCGCATACGAGGGGAAGTAGCCGAAGGAGCCGACGGCCCAGTGAATGTCCTGCAGGCAGCCCTCGGAATCGTTGCTCGGTCGAACGCCGAGCCGCTGCTCCATCCCGGTGTTCCAGGCATCGCGCAGATCGCGCACCGCGAGCTCGCCGGAGAGAAGCTTTTTCTCGAGCTCGTACCGCAGCAGGATGTGCAGCGGATACGTGAGCTCGTCGGCATCGACGCGGATCAGGCTCCTGCGGACCCGCGTGACGTGTGCGTAGATGTTCTCCGGGTCCCACTCCGGACCCGAGACCCCGAAGTGCTTCATGATCAGCGGCGCGAGATAGGTGACGAACGGCCGGCCGCGGCACACGAGCATCTCGAGCATCAGCGACTGGCTCTCCTCGAGCGCCATGCCGCGGTCGCGCCCGACCGGTTGCTCGCGCCATTCCTGCGGCAGGCCGAGGTCGTACATTGCATGGCCGGTCTCGTGCAGCGCGCCGAGCAGCCCCGAGAACAGGTCCGAACTGTCGAACCGCGTCGTCACGCGGATGTCCCCTGGCACACCCTCGGTGAACGGATGCTCGCTTTCATCGAGACGGCCGCGATCGAACGGAAAGCCGACCGCCTTCATGATCTCGACCGCGAGCGCGCGCTGCTTGCCCGGCGGAAACTTCCCCGTGATCGGCACCGCGCTCCGGCCGTCCTGCAGCCCGATCACTTCACGGATGAGAGAGGGCAACCGCCGGGAGAGCGCCTTGAAGACCCCGTCGATGTCGGCCGTCGTGACACCGGGGCTGAACTCGTCGATCAGCGCATCGTACGGTGCGAGATTGAGCGCCTGTCCGAGGAGCGCGGCCTTGTCGCGCACCAGGTTGACGACTTCCTCGAGCTGCGGGGCGAACGTCTCGAAACGGCCCTGATGGCGAGCCTCCAGCCACTGCACCTCGGCGCGGGAGGTCGCGCGGGCCAGGCGGGAGATGAGCGACACCGGGGTCGCAATCGCATGGTCGCGCTGACGGCGCATCTCGCGAAGATTGGCGATCTGCCAGTCGGCGAGACCCTGCAGGTTCGCCTGCGCCCGATCGAGCAACCGCGTGATGCGGGGCGAAGTCAGCAGCGCGTGGTACTCGGTCTCCAGCGCCGCGAGCTGCTCGCCGCGAATATCGGCGCTGCCGCGTGGCATCATTACCGCCGCATCCCAGCGCAGCAGCGACAGCGCCCCACGAAATGCGTAAAGGCGCTTGAATTCCTGCTCGAGCTGCTTGTATGGCGAGGCGGACATGTTGATCACTACCATCGTTCCTCGGTCGATGTGCGGGCCGGCGGGAGCCGGTTCGCTGGGGGTCCGCGCCGAGCGGTGCGGGATCCGGGAACGAGGGTAGTTTACCCCCGGGGGCAGCTTCACCCGTCCGCGGAGAGCTGCACCCTAGATAATTCAGTGGCTTAGCCAACCAAACCCTAATTGACAGCCCCGGGTCAAGCCCGCGTAGATACTGCATTGCAGCATGCGTGCAGCGGTGGCAACGGGCGGCGGCTGCCTCAATGTCCCGCGGCGAAATAGCGCATGCACTGCGGGAAGTTGGCGACGAGCAGCCCGATGCCGGCCGAGACGGCGATCAGCACGATCACCATCAGCGCGATTAATATGCGACGCAGGTTGGGCGTGCGTTCCTCTCCCACGGCCATAAAGTTTACCTTGACCCGAACGCCGCAGATCGCTGCGCGCTGCACTCGCCGCAGCTGCCGCCCATCACGTGTCACGGGTCCCGTGCGATAGACTGCGCGCCTCCCCATGCCGCTCCGCATCTGCTTCGTCGCCTCGGAGGTCGCGCCTCTCGCCAAGACCGGCGGGCTCGCCGACGTGACGGGCGCGCTCATTCGACATCTCGACGGCGGCGGGCACGACGTGCGCGCCTTCATGCCGCGCTATGCGGCGATCGATCTCGCGCAGTTCGAAACAACGGCCGTCGACGCCTTGACGAACGTGCCGCTTCAGCTCGGGCCGCACCACTACACTTACTCGGTGCTGGCGGCCCGCCTTCCGGGCTCGCAAGCGACCGTCCATCTGATCGACTGCCCGGTGCTCTACGGACGCCCTCGCCTCTACACGACCGATCCCGACGAGCACCTGAGATTTCTTGCGCTCACACGGGCTGCATTCGAGTGCTGCCAACGCATGCAATGGAGCCCGCAGATCCTGCATGGCCACGACTGGCATGCAGGCTTCGCTGCCCTCTTCCTAAAGACGATCTACGGCTGGGATCGCCTCTTCCAGTCGACCCGCTCCATCCTCACGATTCACAACCTCGGTTACCAGGGCGTGTTTCCGGCATCGATCGCCGGGGATCTGCAGCTCGGCGCAGGCCAGTACTTGCTGCATCAGGACGACCTGCGCGCCGGATTCGTCAATTCGCTGAAGCACGGCATCCTGTATGCCGATCGCGTGACAACCGTGAGCCCGACGTACGCGCGCGAGATCTGCACGCCCGAATACGGAATGGGTCTCGACAGCGTCCTCGCCTCGCGCGGAGACGCGGTGCTCGGAATCCTGAACGGCGCGGACTACTCCGAGTGGGACCCGGGGATCGATCGCTACCTGCCCGAGCACTACGACGCGAGCCGGCTCGAGGTCAAAGCGCGCCTCAAGGCGCAGCTCGCGGAGCGGCTCGGACTGGCATGTGGGCCACACAGCGCGCTCGCGGGCGTCGTCACACGGCTCGCTTCCCAGAAAGGGATCGATCTGCTCCTCGAGGCTCTTCCGCGGGTCCTCGCCACGCGCGATCTCGCCGCTGCGGTGCTCGGCAGTGGCGATGAGCCCTACGAGCGCGCATTCGCGACGCTCTCCCGCACACATCCCGGGAAGCTCGCGTTCTTTCGCGGCTACAGCGAGGAGCTCGCGCACTGGATCGAAGCGGCGAGCGACCTCTTCATCATGCCCTCGCAATACGAGCCATGCGGTCTCAATCAGATGTACAGCCTGCGATACGGGACCGTGCCGGTCGTACGCGAGACGGGCGGGCTCGCCGACTCGGTCGAGCGCTACGATCCCGCCAGCGGCCGCGGCACCGGGGTCCTGTTCCGCGAGTATCGGGCCGATGCGCTCGCCCAGGCGCTCGAAACGGCGCTCGATCTGTATGCCGCGCCTGCGCACTGGCGCCGCATGGCACGCAACGGGATGGCGAAGGACTTCTCGTGGGAGCGGCAGGCCGCGCGCTACGTCGAGCTCTACGAGCTTCTCAGCGCAGGCTGAACGTGCCATTCCGCTCGAAAGGAATCGAGCGCATGAAGCCGCTCGAGAGCTCGACCTTGCCCGCCACGCGATAGTCGATCCGGTCGCGCGCGCTACCGCCGCGGGCGAGGAGGCGCAACAACGTGGCCGCCATGTTGGCCGTGATGTGCATGTCGAACTCCGCCTGTCCGAGCGCGGGCACGGTGAAGCTCCGGTCTGAAATGCCTTCAGCGGCCTGTTCCCCTTCGATGTAGAGCGTGTACGAAAGCTCCTTCACCGGCAGCTTGCGGTCGTTCGGATTGTCGACGCGCATGCGCACCGTCAGGTGCTGGGTCATCAGGTCGCCGTGATCGAGTGAGATGCTCTCGATCGAGAGCGTCGGCTTCTGAAGCTTCGGCGCGAGCAGCGCGCAGGCGGCGAGCAGCGCGCAAGCAAAGAGCGCGGCCAGCGCACGCGCGCGGTGCGCCGCTGCCCGATGTTCCATGAAAGATTCCATGCTCAGCCGATCCGGCCGAAAGCCCCATTCAAATGCCGATACCGTTCTGCCAGCTCCGCGGTGAGCGAGCCCGGCGGCAGGCGCCACGCCAAGTTGCCGACGGAGGTGGCCGGAGTATTGAGACGCGCCTCCGACCCCAGCGCCAGGATATCCTGAACCGGCAGGACTGCGAGCATACCCACCGAGGCGAGCGCCGCGCGGACGAGCGCATCGGGCATCTCATGCGGGGTGCTCCCGAAATAAAAGTCCACGCGCCGCGCGGTCTGTCCATCGAGGCTTCGATACCAGCCGAGC
>DASXNC010000031.1:0-6782 GCA_036495325.1 Steroidobacteraceae bacterium | reverse complement strand
CGTGATCAAATGCCCGCATTGCGGGAACGAAGATCTGTACCGCTGGGGCTATCGGGGTGAACACCAGTACACGGCCAAAGGCGCTGGTGCGTGAACCGCGGCACGCGGATTCGGACGTCGTAGTTGGTGATCGCACATTGTGTTGATTGAATCCGACTGGGAGGTAGACGTGAAGAATTTCTCGAAAGAGGGGACGCGGGTCTGGTTGGGTGCGTTCGGCCTCGCCTGCTGCCTGGCGCTGGCGTCCCTCCCGGCCGCGCGGGCGCAACACAAGACCGCCGACGCGCTCGGCGCGCACATGCAGATCCAGGATCTGATCACACGTTATTACTACAATTTCGGCAGGCAGAATCCCGAGAACTTCGCGGATTTCTACGCCGACGACGCCGAGCTGATCCTTGGCACCACCCACTTCAAGGGGAAGGACGGAATCGCCAAGGCTTATGGGCGCGGGCGCGGCGGCGGCCCACCCCCCAGCCGCTATTCCTTCAATGTCACGATCAGCAACCCGCTCATCGTCGTACACGGCGATACGGCGACCTCTGAGCTGATCTATACCGAATACGTGATCGCAAAGCAGGGCGATGCGCCAAGGTGACCTCCCAGGGCCGGGAATACGCCACCTTCGTCAAGGTGCAAGGCGAGTGGCGCTACAAGACGCGCCTGATCAAGGGGGGCAACGAGCCGCCTGAGGGCTGGAAGGAGTAGGCGAGTTCGTTCGCCCGCAGGGCGAATGTCAGCCCGGACTCACTCCGGGCCGGTGCCCGCTGATCTCGGCGCCCGCGTCCCGGGCGAGCCTGCCATAGGCGATGAGCGCGCTCGCGCCGAGCAGAGCTGCGAGCACGAAGGCGATCCGGAAGTCCTGGATGCCGGGGGCCGCGGCATGGCGCATCAGCCGGCTGAAGTTGAGCATCAACGCGCCGACCGCGACTCCCATTCCCATGCTGATCTGCTGGGTGAGCGAAGAGAGCACGCTCGCGGCCGCGCGTTCCTCCGGCTCGATGTCCGCAAAGGCGATGAACGTGATGCTCGTGAACTGCATCGAGCGGCTCGCTCCGGCGGCGAGCAGGATCGCCCCGGACAACACCCAGGGCAGGGACGGTGAAATGAGCCCGCAGGCCGCGATGCTCGCGGAGGCGATCGCTCCGTTGACGATGAGCACGTTACGCATGCCGAAGCGGCGCAGGATTGGATTCGTGACCGCCTTCATGCCGAGATTGGCGCTCATGTAGATGAGCAGCAGCGCCCCGGCGGTAACGGGAGAGAGGCCGAAGCCGACTTCGAACATGAGCGGCAGCAGGAACGGAGTGGTGCTGATCGCCGCACGCGAGAGCGCGCCACCGGAGACGCACCCGACGAAGAACGTGCGCACGCGAAGTACCTGCAGCCTTACGACCGGGTGCGGCGAAGTCGCGAGATGGCGAATGGCGAGGAAACCCACGAGGAGCGCCGCGGCAAGCAGCATCGCGGCGAGCGGTGCGTCGATCTCGTGCGTTCCGACCGCGTCGACCGCGTATGTCAAGCAACCGAGTGCGACGGCCAGCAACGTGAAGCCCCGCCCGTCGAACGCAGTGCGCTCCGCAGAGCGCTGATTCGGGACGAAGGCGAGCACGACCGCGATGCCGGCGAGCCCGAGCGGCGCGTTGACATAGAAAATCCACCGCCAGGAAGCCGCGCTCGTGATGAATCCGCCGAGCGGGGGGCCGAGCACCGGGGCGAAGAGGGCGGGCCAGACGAGCATCGAGAGCGCCTGCATCAGGTCGCGCTTCTCCGTGCTCCGCAGTACGACGAGTCGGCCGACGGGAGACATCATGGCCGCCGCGGCGCCCTGCGCGATGCGGGCGCCGATGAACGCCGCGAACGACGGCGCCGCCCCGCAGGCCATCGAGGCGAGTGTGAACACACCGATGGCCGAGGCGAAGAGGTTGCGCGCGCCGACCCGGTCGGCGAGCCAGCCGCTTGCAGGAATGCACGCCGCGGTCGCGAGCGCGTAGGCGGTGATTCCCAGGCTCATGCGGCTCGCGTTGGTTGCGAAGCTCGCCGCCATCGACGGCAGCGCCGTCACGATGATCGTCGCATCGAGATTCTCCATGAAGAAAGCGGACGCGACGATGAGCGCGATCCGCATCGAGCGGCTGTGGAAATACGCCGATGCGGCGCGAGCGACGGGAAGGCGAGCCATGCGACGGGCGCCCGCCACGCGATCTTGCGCTCAGCCGAGGCGGCGCAAGACGTCGTTGAATGTCGCGCTCGGCCGCATCGCCGCCGCGCATTTCACGGGGTTGGGGTGGTAATACCCGCCGATATCGACCGGCTTGCCCTGCGCCCCGTCGAGCTCGGCGACGATCTGTCTCTCGTTCCGGCTCAGCTCGGTGGCGATCGGCCCGAAGAGCTTTCCGAGCGCCGCATCCTCAGTCTGCGCGCTGAGCTCCTGCGCCCAGTAGAGCGCCAGATAAAAGTGGCTGCCACGGTTATCGAGCTCGCCCGCGTCGCGCTTCGGGGAGCGGTCGTGTTCGAGCAGCTGGCCGTTGGCGGCATCGAGCGCGCGCGCTACGGCGAGCGCCCGCGCATTGCCCGTCTTGCGCCCGAGGTCTTCGATGGACACCTGCAGCGCGAGAAACTCGCCGAGCGAGTCCCAGCGGAGATGCCCCTCCTCGAGGAACTGCTGCACGTGCTTCGGCGCCGACCCCCCGGCCCCCGTCTCGTACAGCCCCCCGCCGGCGAGCAGCGGCACGATCGAGAGCATCTTCGCGCTCGTGCCGAGCTCGAGGATCGGGAAGAGGTCCGTGAGGTAGTCGCGTAGTACGTTGCCGGTGACGGAGATCGTGTCCTCGCCGGCGCGCACGCGCTCGAGCGTCGCGCGCGTCGCGGCGACCGGGGAAAGAATGCGGATGTCGAGGCCGGCGGTGTCGTGGTCGCGCAGGTAGCGCCGCGTACGCTCGATCAGCAGGCGGTCGTACGCCCGCGCGTCGTCGAGCCAGAAGATCGCGGGCGAGTTCGTCGCGCGGGCGCGTGTCACAGCGAGCTTCACCCAATCCCGGATCGGCAGATCCTTCGTCTGGCACATGCGCCAGATATCGCCGGCGCTCACCTCGTGCTCGATCAGTACCCGTCCGTCGCCGTCGACGACGCGCACGGTGCCGGCGGCGGGGATCTCGAACGTCTTGTCGTGCGAGCCGTACTCTTCGGCCGCCTGCGCCATCAGACCGACATTGCTGACGTTGCCCATCGTCGCGACGTGATACGCGCCGTGCTGCTTGCAGTCATCGATGACCGCCTGATAGATGCCGGCATAGCAGCGGTCCGGGATCATCGCCTTCATGTCGTGCAGCCGCCCGTCCGGTCCCCACATGCGGCCGGAGGCGCGGATGGCGGCGGGCATCGATGCATCGATGATGATGTCGCTCGGGACGTGCAGGTTGGTGATGCCGCGGTCGGAGTCGACCATCGCAAGCGGCGGGTGTGTCGCATAGGTCGCCTTGAGGTCCGCCTCGATGGCGTTGCTGTCGGCGGCCGGGAGCGAAGCGATCTTTGCATAGACCTCGCCGATGCCGTTGTCGGGATCGACACCCAGCCGCTCGAAAGTGGCGGCATGCTTCGCGAACACGTCCTCGAAATATATGCTTACGGCGTGTCCGAACAGGATGGGATCGGACACCTTCATCATGGTCGCCTTGAGGTGCAGGGACAGCAGCACGCCGCGCGCTTGAGCATCCGCGATCTGCGCCCGGTAGAACGCGCGCAGGGATTCGCGACGCATGAAGGTCGCGCTGACGAGCTCGTCCTGCTGCACCGGGACGGACTCCTTCAATACGCGGGTACTGCCGCCGCGCTCGGCGAGCTCGATTCGCAAGCCGCCTGCCTTTGCGATAGCGGCGGCCTGCTCGTTCGCGTAGAAGTCGCCTTCGCTCATGTGGGCGACGTGCGTGCGGGAATCGGGCGTCCACGCCCCCATGGAATGCGGATGCGCCCTGGCGTACTGCTTGACCGCATTCGCGACGCGCCGATCGGAGTTGCCCTCGCGCAGGACGGGATTGACCGCGCTGCCGAGCACGCGGGCATAACGCGTCCTGACTTCCTTCTCCTTCTCGCTGCGGGGCTCATCCGGATATTCGGGAACGCGCAGGCCCTGCGACCTGAGTTCCGCAATCGCGCCCTTCAGCTGCGGGATCGACGCGCTGACGTTCGGTAACTTGATGATATTCGCATGCGGTGTCTTGGCGATCTCGCCGAGTTCGGCGAGATCGTCGGGCCGGCGCTCGGCGGGGGCGAACTCCTCCGGAAAACCGGCGAGGATGCGGCCTGCGAGGGAGATGTCGCGCGTCTCGACGTCGATCGAGGCGGCGCGCGTGAACGCCTGCACGATGGGTAGAAGCGAGTACGTCGCGAGCGCTGGCGCCTCGTCCGTGAGGGTGTACAGAATCTTCTGGGTCATTTTGGATCGGAGCCTCGCGACAGCCCGAGTAATGATATCAGTTGAAAGTGAGCGTGAGGCCGCCCAGCACGTTGAACGGGGCGGCTGGCTCGAAGTAGCGGCCGTTCGAGTCGTCCACGATGACCGAGCCCACGTAGCGGCGGTCGAGCACGTTGTTGAGGCGCAGGAAGGCGCTCAAGCTCATTCCGCCCGGGAGCTCGGCGGCATAGCCCCCGCTCACACCGAACACTGGATAAGCGGGCGCGAATTCCGAGTTCGCATCGTTCACCGCGATTGCGCTCACGTACTGCGCGGTGAAATCGGCCCGCCACCCGAGCTCCTTGCCCCACGCGAGCCGTGCATAGGCGTCGTTCAGGGGCACGCCCGGCAGGCGGTTGCCGACCCCGACGAGCAGGTTCGAGAGCGTCGGGCCGCAGGGCGTGTTCGGTATCACGCACGGATTCGGCGACGGCGGCGGCGGCAGCATGCACGGCGCGGCGGTGCACGTGAGATACGCATCGCTGTAGATCGCTCTCACATAGGTGTAGGCGAGCTGCACGCGCCAGTTGTCCGCGAAATGGTAGTCGAGCGAGGCCTCGGCGCCGCTCCGCCGCGTGCGACCGGCATTCTGGTACGTCGAGCGGCCACCCTGGTTCGTAGCGACGACGATCTCGTTGCGCGTGAGGGTCTCGAACGCAGCGACTTCGGCCGTGAGCGCCGGGCTCACCTCGATCTTGGCGCCGACCTCACTGTTGTCGCTACGCGCGGGCCGGAGGGCGAAATTGAGTCCCGGCCCGCCATCCGGCCGGTATGCGAGCTCCGAGCCGAGCGGCGTCTGGAAGCCCTGACCGTACGAGGCGTAAAGGTGCAACCAGGGTCGTGCGGCGTAGAGGAGCCCGGCGACGGGGGAAGTCGCGGTGTAGGTCACCGAGCCGCTGTCGTTGCCGTTCGTCGGAGTGATGAAGTGATCCTCCGAATCGAATCGAACCTCGCTGTGGCGTACACCCGCCGTGAGCGTCCAGCTCGGCAGGAACTGCCAGCTCGCCTGCGTGTACTCGTCGAAGTTCCAGGCGATGTCGTCTTCGTTACGCCGCAGGGCTCCGATGACGCCGAGCTGGTTGCCGATGAAGTTGTTGTATCCACGGCGCAGCTCATCCTGAGTGTCGTAGCTCACGCCGACCACCCAGGAGAGCGGGCCGCCCGCGAGATCGCTGCGCAACGTCCAGCGCGCATCGCCGCCTCCGAAGCCGCGGTCGAGATCGACGACGCCCCCGGAGCTCGTTGGCGGCTTCTGCGCCGCTATCGGGATCGAGAGGAACTGCAGCACCGAGCGGTGTCCGTAATATCCCATCAACTGGATCGACTGCGAGTCCGTGAGGTCGTGCTCGTAGAGGAGCCCGCCCGTCTGCTGCTCGAGGCTCTTGCGGGTATTGAATTGGAGTGCGGCGGGATCGGTCTGACGGGGGTCCGCGGCAAACTCGGCCGCCGTCAGGCCGAGCGGATCCTGCGCATCGGGACGTGAGACGACGTTCGCGATGAACGTGAGCTTGTCTCGCGCGCCGAACGCGTAATTGAGCTTGGCGTTGAAGGATTCGTCGCGGGCGCTCTGGTGGGGCCGGTAGCCCTCGAAGGAAAAGTGGGTGAAGTCCACGTTGTACGCGAACGGTCCCACGGCGTCGCTCGCGTTGGCACCCGCTCGGAACGTTCCAAAGCTGCCGTACGCGAGGTCCGTACGCACTTCCGCCGGCGATGTGCCGTCGGCCGTGAAGATCTGAATGACGCCCCCCGAGGAGTTGCCGTAGAGCGCAGAGAATGGGCCGCGGAGGACCTCGACGCGCTGCGCGGAGCCGAGATTGAACTGCGAGACCTGTCCCTGCCCGTCGGGACCGGTGGCCGGGATGCCATCCTGATAGATGCGCACACCGCGGATGCCGAACGTCGAGTTCGCGCCAATGCCGCGGATCGAGATCTGCTGGTCCTGTGCGTAGTTGTTGCGGTTGCGGGCGAGAAGGCCGGGAACGAAGCCGATGTCGTCCGAGAGATTCACGCCCAGCGCATCCTCCCGCAGCTCCTCGCCGGGGACGCTGCTGATCGAGGCCGGCACGTCGAATGAGGGCGCCTCCACCCGCGTGGCGGTCACCACGACATCCGTGATCTCAGGCGCCGCGGCCGCGCGCGCCGGCGCCGGGCGCAGCGGGCCGGTCAGGCAGATCAGCACGAGTGCGCCGAGGGTGAGCGGCGGAATCGGGCACGAAGCGGCCCGCCGGGGTCTGGATATTCTCATTGATTCTTACACTTCGATCCGCGCCCTTGGCGGCCGCCACACTGCAGCCGAGTCTACGATG
Organism: Steroidobacteraceae bacterium; assembly: GCA_036495325.1. Taxonomy (GTDB): domain Bacteria; phylum Pseudomonadota; class Gammaproteobacteria; order Steroidobacterales; family Steroidobacteraceae; genus JASHUC01. The sequence goes on along the minus strand of DASXNC010000031.1, from coordinate 23 downwards.
GCTCGGCCGCTTCGCGAATCGTG
>DASXNC010000030.1:0-4064 GCA_036495325.1 Steroidobacteraceae bacterium | reverse complement strand
TACGAGGACCAGGCCGTGAAGGTGCGCGGTGAATGGCTGTTCGCGCAGCGGATCATCCGCCTGTGGGACGGCCCTGTGCTCGCGCGCTTCCCGGGGCGGGATGGCACTCGCATCCCACGCAAGCGGCCGCCGCAGCTCGTCATCGCGCGGCGGTGAGCGCGTCCGGCGAGCGAGGCGGGCGAGACTTGTGGTAGAAGTCGCCCGGGAGCCCCGCCCGCCGCAATAGGACACCATCGTGGCCGCATCCAATCATCGTCGAGTCTCGCGCCGCGCCGCGGAGGAGGCGGTGCGCACGCTCCTCGCCTGGGCAGGCGACGACCCCCAGCGTGAGGGGCTGCGAGATACGCCGAAGCGTGTGGTCAAGGCGTACGCAGACTGGTTCTCGGGCTATGCGATCGACCCCCGCGAGTACATGCGGCGCACGTTCGAGGAGGTCGACGGCTACGACGAGATGGTCGTGCTGCGGGATATTTCTTTCGAGTCCCATTGTGAGCATCACATGGCACCGATCATCGGCCGCGTGCACGTCGGCTATCTGCCGACGACCAAAGTCGTCGGCATCAGCAAGCTGGCGCGGGTCGTCGAGGGCTATGCTCGGCGCTTGCAGGTCCAGGAAAAGCTCACGGCGCAGGTCGCGAACTGCATCGATGAGGTGCTGAAGCCGCGCGGCGTCGGCGTCGTTGTCGATGCTTCGCACGAGTGCATGACGACGCGGGGCGTGCACAAACGCGGCGTATCGATGATCACGAGCCGCATGGTCGGCATATTCCGCAGCGACGCGCGCACCCGCGCCGAGTTCCTGCAGTTCATCGGCATTCGCGGGATCGTCTGAGCCGTCAGAACGGGTAATTGAGTCCCGTGAAGACCGCGCCCCCCTCGCTCCCGTAGCCCACGTCGACGTAGCCTACGATGAACGGCAGCGCGATCCCGCGCACGCCGACGCCGACGACCTTGTGCAGAGCGGAGATCGGATCGGTGCCGAAGCTGTCGTAGACCCGTCCCATTTCGACGAACGGCGCGAGCTCGAGCGAGATGCGCGTGTCGAACGCGTTCAACGAGGTGAGCCGTCTGCGGTACTCGAGGGAGAACGAGGACGAATTGCGATCCCGGAAGCGTCCCTCGGGGAACGCGCGCAGCGGCTGATCGCCGCCGATGATTGCCTGGTCGCCGCCGACGCTCGAGAGCGCCCAGAAGGGGATGTTGCGCGTGTGCGCGGTCCGCGGCATGTAGCGCAGCGCCATGTGGAAGGCGAGCACCGCGTTTCCGGGCACCGTCCAGAAGTTCCGGCCGTCGATCCCGACCTCGCTGTAAAGGCTCCCGTTGAACATGCCCTCGCTGCTTGCCCCGCCCGCGTACGCCACCCACTCGGCGCCGCGCGTCGGGACCACCACGTCGTTGCGCGTGTCGTAGGCGATGAGGAGCCGGTTCAGGATCTCCTGCTTCTCGGCACGGACCACCGTGGCCGGATAGAGCACCTCGATGGAAGGGATACCGGTCAGCTTCCCAGGGGAGATATCGACCGTACGGGCGCGGAACTGGTAGCCGAGCTGCCAGGTGTGGTTGAAGTTGTATCCCACGGTCGTCTGGATGTACTTCTGCTGATCGGTGTAGTTGGTCTCCCCGGAGAGCTTCGTGTCGTTGCCGATGCCGAAGAAGCGTGGGCTGCCGCTGCGGTCGTAGATGAGGCTCAGATTGAACGACCAGCGGTCCTGCCGCAGGATTCCCGAGGCGTACTCGCCGTCGAATTCGCTTTCGACGCGCTGCTTGCCCCCACCCACGATGGACCACTGCGTGTTCTCGGACGGATAGGCAAAGACGCGGCCACGCGCGCCCCAGCCGAAGTTCTGGTTGTAGATCACGTCGGGCGCAAAGATGCGGGTGATCTGGTGATCCGACCCGGTCTCGAGATAGGTCGGAATGATGCCGACAGTCAAACCGCTCGAGGGGTCCTGGTCGATCTCGGGGATGGGGATGATGGGTGCGGTCGCGGGATTGAGCCAGCGTGAAAGCCCCGACGGCGCCGGCTCCTGCGGCGAGGGAGGGGGCGTGGTCTGAATCGCCGGATTCGACTGGCTGCCGGGCGTGGCTTGCGAGCGCGGCGCGGTACCAGCAGGGGGCGGCGTTGCCGGCGCGCGTTGCGCCGGCGGCGACGGCGACGGCGACGGCGCGGTGTCGGCTTCGGCAGTTTCGGTCGCGAGCGCCGGAGCGCTCGCGCAGGAAAGCGCACCAAAGGCCAGCGCGGCCGCCGCGATCGATTCGCAGAGCCTCATCCGCGCACTTCAGCCTTCCGGACGATCGCCGATGAGCTCGGCCCGGGGCCGGCGCACGGTCCTCTGCGACCGATCCAGAATCCACAGCGCTCCCGGCAGAGCGGTGAAGTCGGCGGCGAGCGCAAGAAGGAACGCGGATGCGGACACAATCCCGAATTCTCTCATGGGCGGCAGCGGCGACAAGGCGAGCGCGAGAAATCCCGCAACGTTGATGAGCGTCGCGAAGACGATCGGCCGGCCAGCGATGCGGAAAGCGTGCCGCAGCGCCTCAGCCGTGTCGCTCGTTCCGACGCGCCCCTCCTGGAAATGATAGAAAAAATGCACCTGATCGTTCTCGGTGGCCCCGAGGACCGTAGATCCGATGAGGATGGTCGCGATGTTGAGCGCCATGCCGCTCGAGCGCATGACGAGGAAGGCAGCGAGGATGGCGAAAACCGAAGGGATCATCGCCATCAGCCGCGCGGATGCGCTGCGGAAGACGAGCAGGAACACACAGAAGATCACACCCGCCGTGAGGGCGAAGCTCTGCACGAGAGTTGGCACGAGCTCGAGCGAGATGCGCCCAGCGACGGCTCCGCGTCCCACGACTTGCCCGTGGACGCGCCGGAGCGCCGGCACTGCAAGCTGCTCCGCGCGGTACGTTCGCTCGATGTACTCGCTCATCGTCTCGGAGGGGCCAAACTCGTTGTCGCGCCCCCGGATAGTGAGTCGCAGGTTGATTACACCATTTGCGCGCACGACATAGCGGCGCGCTGCGAGCTCCGAAGCGTACGCGCCGGATGCCGCGCCCGGCGCCTCGACTGAGGTGATGCGCGGATCGCGCTCGAGCGCGCGGCTCAAGCGCCCGATCACATCGAGCGAGGCGGGAGTGACACCCTCCCCCCGCGGGAGTTGAAGCCAGAGTTCGAGCACTGCGAGCCCCGAGCGCCGCTCGAACTCGCGGGTATCTTTCGCGATCGGCAGCGTCGGATCGATGTAGGCCAGCTCATCCGTCTGCAGCGCCAGCGGCGGGACCAATCCGGGAACGCCGAACAGCGCGGCGGCGCCGCAGGCGCTCAGGGCGAGCGTCGCGAGTACGAGAGGCCAGCGTAGACGGCGCGTGACCGGCACCCAGCGCTCGACGAACACGGGGTACCACCGCCCCGCCGGCGCACGCTCCGCCTTGAGCGGGGTGTTGAGCAGGGACTGCAGGGCGGGAAAGAGCAGGAAACAGCCAAGCCAGGCGACCGCAAGACCGCTTGCCGTCCAGAGCCCCATCTCGCGAATAGGCCGGATGTCCGAGACCGCGAGCGCCGCGAACCCGACAGCCGTTGCGAGCATCGAGGCCGTGCAAGGCATGAGCTTGTTGGCGAGGGCGCGGGCGTGATGCTCGGCGAGTGACTCGCGACCTTGCGATAGCGCCTCGTCGCGCTCGATGTAACGGGAGTGCAGATAGACGAGTGTCGCGGTCGTCGTCACCATCACTGTGAGCGGCACGAGAGCCGAGACGACGGTGTGCGACCAGCCGAAGACGGCCGCGAGCCCCATCGCCATGGCGACGATCGCACCGAGCGTGAGCACCATCGCCCCGAGCGTGCGCCACGAGCGATACAGGGCGAGGATCAGCGCCATCAGAAACAGGCCGAAGAGAGGCATGACGTGCTCTTCGGCGGAGGCGGTCGCATGCTCGAGCCAGGCGTCGATCCAGGGTGACCCAATGCGATGGGTCGCCGTGAACGGCCCGCGCGGCGCGGCGAACTCGGCCGCGGTGGTATCAATTGTGGCGAGCGCGCGATCCCGATCCTCCGGCGAGTG
>DASXNC010000029.1:0-6108 GCA_036495325.1 Steroidobacteraceae bacterium | reverse complement strand
TGCGATGCGCGCTCAGCGGCGGCGCTTGGGGTGACTCTCGGTGAGCCAGATGACGTGGCAAAGATGATGCAGCCGGTAGGTCGGGGTCTCCGGAGCGAGCTCGGGATCAGGCTCACACTCGATGATGATCTCGGGCTCGCTCGCGAGCACCGGCTCCCCGCAGACGAGGCATGTGAGCCCCGAGCCGCGCCTCGCCCTCAAGCGGAGCGTACCCCGCCCTTCAGGCAGCAGACCGTAACGGCGGTACCGATGCACGCGCATCCTGAGCTCGTTGAGGTATCTCGCGAGCTCATCGGGAATACGCTTCGTTTTCGAGGGCTGCGAATCCATGAGTCGACCGTCGCGGAATGTTTGCCCGCGACGCCCACTCGCGATCCAGCAAACCCTGTTCCCACGGTCCCGGCACCGCGACCGCCGCACCGCGCAACGGAGCGCGGCGAAGGGTCGGTAAGCCGCTGGCGCGTAGAATAGCCTCGAAGCCGACTCCGATTTCCGGACATCTCGAGCGAAGCCGTTTCCATGAATCTCATCATCAAGCCCTACCCTCCTCGACCACCGGAGGCACTGCACAAGTCGACGCCGGTGCGTTTTTCCGACAATCCGACGTTCAAGCGCTTCGGCGCCCCCTTCCGCGCGGAGGTTGACCTCCGCGACTGCGAGGTCGAGGGGGAGATCCCCTCCGGGCTCAACGGCGCGTTCTACCGGGTGGGACCGGACTATCAGTATCCACCGCGTTGCCCCGACAACATTCCATTCGACGGCGAGGGGCATGTTGCGATGTTCCGCATCGCGAAGGGCCACGTGGACTTCAGAAGCCGTTATGTACGGACGCAGCGCTTCAAGGCACAGGAGGCCGCGCGACGCTCGTTATTCGGGATGTACCGCAACCCCTACACCGATGACCCTTCCGTCAAGGGTCTCTCTCGCGGCACGGCGAACACTCACGTCGTGTATCACGCGGGCAAGCTCCTCGCGTTGAAGGAGGACAGCCCACCGGTCGTGCTCGATCCCGCGACGCTCGATACGCTCGATGACTATCACGATTTCCGCGGCAAGCTCACCAGCCGCACGTTCACTGCGCATCCGAAGTTCGATCCGGAAACGGGCGAGATGATCGCCTTCGGTTACGAGGCGGCGGGTGAGGCGACGGACGATGTAGCGGTGTATTCGATCGACCGCCGCGGCCGCATCACCTGGGAGGCGTGGATCAAAGTGCCGTATGTCGGCATGCTCCACGATTTCGCCGTCACGCGGCGGCACGTCGCCTTCCTCGTCATGCCGATGGCGACCAACGTCGCGCAGATGAAGCTCGGCGGCGTCCATTTCGCATGGGACTCGCGGCTCCCGACCTGGTTCGGCGTCATGCGACGCGGCGGCGACGGCAAGGATCTCCGCTGGTTCAAGGGACCCGAGCGCTGCGCGACGCACGTCATGGGCGCCTTCTCGGAAGGCGAGCGGATCTGGGTCGACATGGACATGGCGCTCAAGAACCAATTCCCCTTCTTTCCGAATGCACACGGCGAGCCGTACGACCCGCGCGCCGCCGAGGGACGGGTGACGCGGCTCACGGTCGATCTCTCGAAGAAGAGCATCGAGGCATACGACATTGAGGTGCTCTATCCGACGGTCGGCATCCTCCCGCGGCAGGACGATCGCTACCATACGCTGCCGTACCGCTACGGATTCATGCCGACCATGGACCCGACGCGCCCCTTCGACGAGCGGCTCGCGCACGTGCTCACGCAGCCCGTCAACTGCTGGACGCGCTTCGATCACGCCACGCGCGAGACCTCCACGTTTTTCGCCGGCAGCGACTCGACGCTGCAGGAATGCGTCTTCGTGCCGCGCTCGAAAGATGCGCCGGAGGGCGATGGCTATCTGGTTGGTATCGCGAACCGGCTGCTCGATGGGCGCTCGGACTTGGTCATCGCCGACACGCACCGCCTCGAGGAAGGTGCGGTCGCGTGCGTGAAGCTGCCCTTCCGCATCGGGGCCGGCATTCACGGCTGGTGGGTGAGCGGCGAGGCGCTCGGCAGCTAGGCTCGGCGAGTTCGGCTCAGCGCCGCGGCCGTGCGGCCGGTGAGTTCAGGTCGTATTCCAACAAATCCCTTCCCGGGATCACGGTGCCCGCGAAGTGCTTCGCGATGGGCCCGGTGAATATGGTCATGTCGGTTCCCGGTGCGTTCGGCGCGAGATGCGTCAGCACCAGGGTTTTGACTCGCGCGCGGGCGGCCATCTCGCCGACATCGTCCGGCGTCACATGCTCATTCAGCATGTGAAAGCGCTCCTGCGCGGCGAGCTCCGACGGCAGCTGCGACCGGCCGGCCGGGGCGCCCTGCGACGAGCACACCGCGCAGATCTCACTCACGAGAACGTCCGCGCCGCTTGCGAGACGGATCACCGCCTCGCTCGGGCCCGTATCGCCGGTGAAAACGACCGATCCTGCCGGTGTGTCGAAGCGATATGAGTAGGATCTATCCTCGCCCGCCTCGGGGCTCGACGATTTGAAATGAAAATGCGTGTTCTCGGCCGCCGTCACGCGCACCGTGCCGTCGTCGAGGACGAGACCGTCGTGATCGATGTCCGTCGCCTCGAACATCGGTGCCGCCCGCGCGAGCGCGGGAACACCTGCGCGGAAAATCCGCTCCGAGACGCTGACATAGTCGAGCGCGGTGTGTACCAGGAATCGAGTGGACGGGGGGCCGAAGATCTGCGTCGGCGGCATGTCCAGGTGGCCCCAGGCCTTATCGAACCAGACCTCCGCGATGAGCGAGGGCAGACCTGCGTCATGGTCGATGTGGTGATGGGTGATGAAAATCGTGCGGATCCGCTCGGGACGATAATCGGCTGAGGCGAGCTGGCGGAGGGTTCCGGAGCCTGCATCGATCAGGTAGCCCCTGCCGTCGACGATGAGCAGACTCGCCGGCTGCGAGTTGGACCGACTGACCACTGGGCCAGCGTTCGTCCCGAGCAGGATCAGGCGCGTCGAATGAGTGCCGGCAGACACCGGGACACGCCGGACTGCCGCGAGCGTAACGAGTAGCTCGCGCCGGGTCGCGGGCGTCCAGCCCGGCGCACGCAGCTGCTGCTCGGCGTCCGGCGCGTAGCGCACCGTGAATTCCGGACTCGAGAGCGTGGGCGCAGCAACCACCAGCGCCCTCAGGAGCTCTTGCGTGAGCCGATCGATCCGCGGCCTCAGGTCGCGCGCGAGATCGAGGTCGGGCTGTGAGGAATCGAAGCCACGCTCCTGCCAACCGCGGTGGTAGGCCGTCTCCACGTCGCTCGCCAATCGGATCTGCAGCGCGAACAGTCGCTCGATGGGCGCGCCATCAAGCCCGAGAGACGGGGCGAGCTTCGCGGATTCGGCGATGACGACACGCTCGCGGGCGGGATCGGAAATCGGCGCATGATGGCGCCATTTCCACGCCGCGACGGCGGGCATGAGCGCGAGCCGCTCGTTCTCGAGCTCGAGCACGCGCGCGACGCAGGACCGCTCATCGGTGCAAGAAGGCTTCGCCGCGGCCGCGATCGCGGCGGCGACTTCGAGCGGCGCGGCGCCCGCGATTGGAGCGCGTGCTGTCGCTGTGAACCCGGCAATAGCGATTGCGAGGAGTGTTGCCGCCATCCGCCGCAATGCGACGCGCCCCTGCCCGCGCACCCTCCGCGCGTTCGCCCCCCGGATATTCATGCGCTCACAGCTCCCGCGCGGTCATTTGCTTGGCGAGGTAGTCGGCCTGACGCAGCGCGAGCGCGACGATCGTGAGCGTCGGGTTCGCCGATCCCGGGGTGCTCATCGCGCTGCCATCGGAGATGAACAGGTTGGGAATGTCATGCGTGCGGCCATGAGCGTCGGCGACTCCCTCAGCCGGGTCGCGGCTCATGCGGGCCGTGCACATGTTGTGCGTGGCCGGTGTCTGCCGCGAATTCACTACGCGGATCGCTCCGACCGCTTCGTACATTGCCTTCGCCTGGCGCTGCGCGTGCGCGCGCATCGCATTGTTGTTCTCGTGCTCATCCATGTGGATGTTTGCGACCGGCAATCCGAAGCCGTCCTTGACGCCGGCATTGAGTGTGACCCGGTTCGTCGCGCGCGGCATGTCCTCGCCATTGATATACATGCCCGCGAGGCTGCGATAGTGATCCATGATGAATCCCAGCTCGCGTCCCCACATCGTGCGCGGAAATCCGGACATCGCCAGGCTCGGAAGGTCGAGCGCGGCGAGCTCGAGGTGATAGCCGCCGACGAAGCCGCGCTTCGGCTCGTTCACGATCTCGTCCTCGACGATGCCCGCGAGCGTTGCGCCGCGCCAGAAATGGATCGGCTGCTCGAAGACACCCCAGACGAATCCACCGGTGTGGCGACAGTAATTGCGTCCGAGCTGCCCGCTCGAGTTGGCGAGGCCGTGCGGGTATTTCGCCGACTCGGAGAGCAGCAGCAAGCGCGGCGTCTCGACCGAATTGCACGCGACACACACGATGCGCGCCTTCTGGCGCTGCTCGACGCCCTGCGGATCGCGATAGATCACTCCGGTTGCGCGGCCGCTCCGGTCGTGCTCGATCCGGACCGCGCGGCACTCGGGTCGCAGGTCGAGGTTGCCCGTCGCCTCCGCGCGCGGGATCTCGGTGTAGAGCGTGCTCCACTTCGCGCCGGTCTTGCAGCCCTGCACACAGAAGCCCTGCTGGATGCAGGACGGGCGCTGGTCGGCGGGAAGCGGATTGATGGCCATGTACCCGGTGTGCACTCGCCGGTAGCCGACGCGCTTGGCGCCGTTGTACATCACCTTGAAGTGGCTCGAGGCAGGCAGCCCGGGAACCCCGTTGCGGCGCGTGACACCCATGCGCTGCTCGGCGAGCGCATACCAGTGCTCGAGCTCGGCGTACTCGATCGGCCAATCGACGAGCGAGGCCCCTGGCACTGAGCCGTACGTCGTACGCGCACGGGTTTCCCATGATCTCAAGCGCAGCGCGCAGGCGGTCCAGTGCACGGTCGTGCCGCCGACCGTTTTGCAGGTCCAGGAGGGAAGCGTCGGATAGTCCTCGATGACCGTCCACGTTCCCGACTGAGTGCGCGGCTCGAGCCATGCGAGCTGCGCGAAAGCCTCGCCCGGGACTTGCGAGAATGTCCCGGTGGACTGCCGCGCGCCCGCCTCGATCAGCACGACCTTGATGCCTCGGCGCGTCAGCTCGTGCGCGAGCGTGCCGCCGCCCGCTCCCGATCCGATGATGACGACCGCGCCGCTGTCGTTGTGGTCGATGCCCGCCATCACGCCTCCGCCGGAATGGAGCCGCTGTCAGCGGGCGGCACCTCGGGCAGCCATTTCAAGTCATTGAAGCCGCGATAAATGTAGCCCCCCTTGGAGAACGCCTCGCCCTCGTAGCCGAAATAGGCGTACGCGATCGGCGTCGAGTACAGCGTCCCGAGCGTATCGGCGCGCACAGTGCGGAAGAACTCGGTCGACTCGACCGCCTTGAGCCGCCGGACGCGCTCCGTTTCGCTCGCCGAGACGAAATCGGCGCCGAGCCGCGCCAGGCCGGCGCGCAACATCGCGAGCGTCGCCGGACTCTTCGCGGCATCACCGTCGATCGAGGCGATCACCGCCGCATAGGCGGCATCGTCGAGCTTGTCGTGCGGCGCAATTGTGCGGGCGACCGCAAGGAGTGTTGTGCCCTCGCGGCTCGCAAGGGCTTTGAGCTCGACGGCCCATGCGCGCGAGGGTGCGATCAGCGCGAACGGGCTGCCGGCAGCGAGCATCCCCGTCAGCAATCCGGTCGTTTTGAGGAAATCCCGGCGCTCGTTATCCACCGATCACTCCGGCTGTCGTTGGGCCGGCGCTCTGAATACCACGAGCGCGGGGCGGTCGTCACGAGGAGCACCGGGAGCACCCGAGCGCCCGGGGAGCAGCGAAGCGGCCGCCTTCGCGGCGGGGTCTACGCCGCAGCGCCGGCGTTCGAATCGGGTGGGGCTTTCGAGCCGGAGCTCGCGGAACCTTCGGAGGGCGACCCGGAACTCGCAGCGGTCGGCGGCCGCCACTCGATGGGGAGCCAACCCTCGGGCAGTGGCCCGCGCGTCGTCGCATTGAGCCACACGGGCGGAACAGTGCTCTCGTC
>DASXNC010000028.1:0-2811 GCA_036495325.1 Steroidobacteraceae bacterium | reverse complement strand
GGTTTTGCTCTTGGGGGCGGGCTCGAGCTGGCGCTTGCCTGCCGATATCGCGTCGCGGTCGAGGACGACCGGCTCTCCCTCGGGCTGCCGGAGGTGCAGCTCGGGATTCATCCCGGGTTCGGCGGCACCGTGCGCTCCGTGCGCCTGCTCGGCGTGCGCCCTGCGATGCGGATCATGCTCACCGGTCGTCCGGTCCGGGGCGACCGTGCGCTAGCGATCGGGCTCGTCGACCGTCTCGTTCCCGCCGCGGATCTCACGGCGGCCGCGCGCGAGTACGTGCTGCATCCGCCGCCACGTCGCCGCGCGCCATTCCTCGAGCGCGTGCTCAATCTTTCGCCGGTAAGGGCGCTCCTCAAGCCCGCGCTCGTCAGGCAGGTGGCCGCGAAGGCGCCGCGCGAGCATTACCCGGCTCCCTACGCGCTGATCGAGCTCTGGGCGCGTTACGGCGCGCGCGGTGAAGCCGCCTTCATCGAGGAGGCGCGCTCGATCGCCCGCCTGTTCGGCACCGAGACCGCGCACCAGCTCGTGCGCGTGTTCCTGCTGCAGGACCGTTTCAAGTCTCTCGCAGGCAAGTCGGCGCCGAACATACGGCGCGTCCACGTCATCGGGGCGGGCGTGATGGGCGGTGACATCGCGGCCTGGTGCGCGCTGCGCGGCTTCGAGGTGACGCTCCAGGATCGCGCCGCGGAGTTCATCGAGCCCGCGCTCGCGCGCGCCGCGGAGCTTTTCGAGAAGCGAGTGCGCGATCCTGCGCAGCGGACGGTCGCGCGGGAGCGCCTGCGCGCGGATATCGCGGGCGACGGCGTGCCCGCCGCCGACGTGGTGATTGAGGCGATCTTCGAGAGCCTGAACGCGAAGCGCGAGCTGTACGCCTCGCTCGAGCCACGCATGAGGGCAGACGCGCTGCTTGCGACGAACACCTCGAGCCTCGAGCTCACCCCGCTCGCGGCGAAGCTCGCGCGCCCCGAGCGGCTCGTCGGACTGCACTTCTTCAATCCAGTTGCGCAGATGCCCCTCATCGAGGTCGTGCAATCCGAGCGGACGGACCCGGCGATGGTCGCGGCGGGCCTCGCCTTCGCCCGCCGGCTCGACAAGCTCCCGGTGCCATGCCGCAGCGCGCCGGGCTTCGTCGTGAACCGCGTCCTCATGCCCTATTTGCAGGAAGCGATGCGTGCGGGAGAGGAAGGCGTGCCTCTCGAGCAGATCGATGTGACCGCCGTGCGCTTCGGCATGCCGATGGGGCCTATCGAGCTCGCCGACGTCGTGGGACTCGATGTGGCGCACGATGTCGGTGAGATCATCGCCGCAGAGCTCGGCCGGGCGGCCCCCGATCTCACGCGCCTCAAGCAGCTCGTCGCCGCGAAGAAGCTCGGCCGTAAGAGCGGCGAGGGATTCTACCGATGGGAAGACGGCAAGCCGGTGAAGCCGGATGCGGCCGCCTCCTCCGCAGCACCCTCGCCCGATCTGGAGGACCGGCTGATCCTCGCGCTCGTCAACGAGTGCGCGGCGGTGCTGCGGGAGGGCATCGTGGCCGATGCCGATCTTCTCGATGGAGCGGTGATTTTTGGAACCGGCTTCGCGCCGTTCCGCGGCGGGCCGCTCGCGTACGCGCGCAGTCGCGGCATCGCGACGGTCACTCAGCGGCTCGCCGAGCTCGCGGCGCGCTACGGTCCCCGTTTCGCGCCGGACGCGGGCTGGGCGCAAATCGAGCGAAGCGGTTCTCGTTTTGAGGGGCAGGACGGTCGGACTGCAGGTGGAACCGGCGGAAAAGCGTGAACAGCGTTCCAGAGGGCCGGCGAGGCCCCCGTTAACATTATCCGGAACGTCCACCACCAAGAAGTACATCCGCGCGATGGCCGAGGAACGAGAAGCCAGTGTTCAGGTGCTCAAGAGCTTCGCGCCCCTCGACGGCCTGAAGCGCGAGAACCTTGCAGCGCTGGCAAAGAAGGTCAGCATTCGCACGATGTCGGCGGGCCGCTACCTCTTCCGCGAGGGCGAGACCGACAAGCGAACCGTCTGGCTCGTCAGCGGGCTGGTGGAGCTGCGCGAGGGCGAGCGCACGGTCGGCATGATCCGCGGCGGCACGCCCGAGGCGCGTAGTCCGCTCGCACCGCAGCTCCCGCGCCGCCTGAGCGCTCGCGCCGTCGACGAGGTGAGCTATCTCGCAATCGACAGCGAGCTGCTCGATGTGATGATCACGTGGGATCAGACGGGCTCCTACGAGGTCGGGGAGCTGCAGAACCAGCTCGGAAATCCCGCAAGCGGCGACGATTGGATGACGGTTCTGCTCTCGACGAAATCCTTCCATCGCATCCCGCCCGCCAACATCCAGGCGATCTTCCTGCGCATGCAGCGCGTGCCGTACAAGGCGGGCGATATCGTCATCAAACAGGGCGACGAGGGCGACTTTTTCTACGCGATCGTGAATGGCAAGTGCTCGGTCACGCGTGAGACGCCGCTCAATCGGGAAGGCATCAAGCTCGCGGAGCTCGCACCCGGTGACACCTTCGGCGAGGAAGCGCTCATCGCTGAGGCGAAGCGCAACGCAACCATCACGATGCTCACGGACGGCGTGCTGATGCGCCTCGCCAAGCAGGACTTCCGCGAGCTCATGAACGAGCCGCTGCTGCAATGGGTGAGCTACAAGGAGGCGAGCGACATCGTTGCGCGCGGCGGCAAGTGGCTCGACGTGCGATTGCCGAGCGAGCACCAGAACCTGAACATCGAGACCTCGCTCAACATCCCCCTCTATTTCATCCGCCTGAAGCTCTCGACGCTCGATCGCGACACGCCCTATATCGTCTACTGCGA
>DASXNC010000027.1:0-5238 GCA_036495325.1 Steroidobacteraceae bacterium | reverse complement strand
GTCGCGAGGGGCGGCCGCTCGAGGGGCGGGCACATGCGCCTCGGGCCCCTCCCACAGGTGCTCGAGCGCGTAGAGCTCACGGACTCGCGGCAGCATCACGTGCAGGATCACGTCATTGAGATCGACGAGCACCCATTCGCCTTCGCGCCCGCCCTCGACTCCAAGCGGTCGAATCCCCGCAGCCTTCACCCGCTCCACCACCCGATCCGCGATGGAGCGCACGTGCCGATCCGAAGTCCCCGAGGCAATGATCATCGTGTCTGCGATGTCCGTGAGCCCGCGGACATCGAGCACTGCCACGTCGAGTGCCTTCATGTCGTCGAGGGCGGCCGACACGACCTCCTGAGCAGCCGAACGGCGTTGAGACCGGCCGCTCGCGGCACCTTGCGGTCCGTGCTCGGTGCTCCGGGTGCGCCGCGACTTTCCGCTTCGTGGGGCCGTCATCAGGTGTCGCACCTTTCAGCGCCGTTCGCGCGCATAGCAACCTGTCTCGTAGATGATGCGTCGGACCGCATCGGGCACCAGATACAGCGGGTCGCGCCCCGCCTCGAGCAGCTGCCGCAGCTCCGTGGAGGAGATCTCGAGCTGAGTGCCCGCATGGACGTAGATCCGTCCGGCCCGCTGCTCGTGCAGATCGCGAATGCTGCCCGTGCCCCGGTCGACCATGACCTCGCCGAGCGGGCCGCGGGTTGGCGCCTTCCAGCCGGGCCGGTGCGCCACCACGACGTGCGCGAGATCGAACAACTCTCTCCATCGATGCCAGTTCGGCAGGCCGAGAAAAGCGTCCATGCCGAGCAGCAGGCAAAGCGACCGATCCGCATACTCAGCGCGCAGCTCCGTGAGAGTGTCGATCGAATAAGAGACTCCCGAGCGGCGCACTTCTCGATCGTCGACGACGAAGTGCTTCTCGCCCGCGACGGCGGCGCGGACCATCGCGAGGCGGGTCTCGGCGCTGGCGCTCAATTCGCCCCGATGGGGCGGATTGCCGGTCGGAAGGAAGCGCACCTCCGCGAGCCCGAGCGATTGCCACAGCTCGAATGCCGTGCGCAGGTGTCCGTAGTGGATGGGATCGAAGGCGCCGCCGAAGAGGCCAATGGTTTGCATGCGCGGCTCTTATACCCCGTGCGCCGAGGGAAGCGGCAGCACCGCACGCCCGGCCAGATCGCAGGCGAGGAGCGCTATCTCGTCCCACGCATCTCCCGGCTGGCGTCCCTTCGCCATCCCATCGGCGCGCACGGCACGCTCGATGAGTCCTCGATACCGGGTGCGGATGGCTCGCGCCCGCGCGGGAGGCAGACCCGACTCCATCTCACGCGACCAGCGCGTGCGCAAGGCCCGCACGACGGCCCACAGGACGAGCGGCAGCTCCTCACCCTCCGCCCTCAAACCAGCGAGGACGCGCAGCACACGCGCGATCTCCCCATCCGCAAGTGCATCGGTGAGCTCGCCGACGTTGAAGCGCGCACTGTCGCCCGCGGCGGCGAGAACCTGCTCTGCAGTCAGGCGGTCGCAGCCGAGCAGCTTCAGCTTTTCGAGCTCCTGTCGCGCAGCGAGGAGGTTGCCCTCGGTCCGCTCGGCCAGCATCTCGAGCGCGCGGCGCTCCGCGGCGAGTCCGAGTTCGCGGCAACGAGCCTCGAGCCAGGACACCATCCGGTCCGCGGTGATCGGCCAGATCTGTACCCACCCGCCCCGCGATTCGACCGCCCGGACCCACTCGGCGCTCTGCGATTCGCGGTCGAGCCGGCTGGTGAGAATGAGGATGAGGGTGTCGGCATCCGCGGATGCCGCAAGACTCGCGAGCACTCGCCCGCCTGTCACGCCGGGCTTGCCCGTCGGCAGGCGCAGCTCGACGATTCGCCGCGCGGCAAACAGCGACAGCGTCCCTGCGGCCGCGCGGACGGCATCCCAGTCCGTCCCGCGGTCGAGCGTGTGCACCTCGCGTTCGGTGAATCCGAGCGTCCGTGCCCGCGCCCGAATCGCGTCCGCGGCCTCCGTGGCGAGCAGTGGCTCATCGCCGGAGACGAGGTAGACAGGCAGCAGCTGCCGCTCGAGATGGCGCTGGAGAGAATCGGGGCTGAGCTTCAAGCTGTGCCGCGCGGGTCCGCTGGAATATGCGCCATGTTAACTGCGGTATAGTGGGGCATCCAGCCGAGCCGGACCCGTTCCATTATATGGCAGCCCGAGGGAAGGCCGCATCGCGCCGAGCGACCCGAGAAACCGGAACGCCATCCGTCCGAAAGCCATCTGCCCGAACGGCATCTGCCCGAACGGCATCTGCCCGAACGGCCCCGAAGCGACTCGGGACTCCCGAGCGCTTGTATCCCCCCCTCGAACCTTACTCGAGCGGCTGGCTCCGCGTGACCGGCGGTCACGAGCTCTACTTCGAGGAAAGCGGCAACCGTCGCGGCAAGCCCGTGATTTTCGTACACGGCGGCCCGGGCGGTGCGACCGACCCTCGGATGCGGCGGTTCTTCGATCCGAAGCGATATCGGATCGTCATGTTCGACCAGCGCGGCTGCGGCAAGAGCCGCCCCCATGCGAGCCTCGTCGAGAACACGACCTGGAATCTAGTCGAGGACATGGAGCGCCTGCGCGAGCACCTCGGGCTCGAGCGGTGGCAGGTCTTCGGCGGCTCCTGGGGCTCGACGCTCGCGCTTGCATACGCCGAGGCCCATCCGGCTCGCGTAACCGAGCTCGTCCTGCGCGGCATCTTCCTGCTGCGCCGCTGGGAGCTCGATTGGTTCTACCAGGACCCAGGCGGCGCCGCCGCGATCTATCCCGACTTATGGGAGCAGTACATCGAGCCGATCCCGAACGAGGAGCGCTCGGATTTGATCGGTGCGTTCTACCGCCGCCTGACGAGCAATGATCCGCGGGTTCTGAGGCAGGCGGCGCGCGCGTGGTCGATCTGGGAGGGAGCGACGAGCTTCCTCGAGTTGAATCCCGCGTATGTCGCGAAATTCGAAGACGACGCGTACGCCGCGGCGTTCGCGCGCATCGAGTGCCACTACTTCGTGAACCGGGGATTCTTTCGCCGCGATGACCAGCTGCTCTCCGACGTGGCGCGCATCCGGAACATCCCGGGAGTGATCGTGCAGGGCCGCTACGATGTCGTCTGCCCGATGCGCAGCGCGTGGGACTTGCACCGTGCGTGGCCCGAGGCGGACCTGCGCATCGTGCCGGCCGCGGGGCACTCGGCGTTCGAGCCCGGCATCACGCTCGAGCTCATCGCTGCGACGGACCGGTTTGCGGAGATCTGAGAGGACACCGGCCCCGAGTGCCCGCGCGCTCGTCCCACGCCGCCCCGGTTCGGCCCGGTCGCTACTTCAAATCGAGCGCGAGGTTCCGCGAGTCCCGCGTGAGTTGCTCTTGATAGTAGGCCGTGAGCTGAGGCTCATCCACGCGCGCGATCGCCTGCGCGACCGCGTGCGCGTAGCAGCTCGAATAGCCGGGCGAGGTGTAGTGGAAGCCCGTCAGCGCCCGCGGACCGCAGACCTGATCGGCCGCATAAGCGATTCGGGAATATAGCTTGGCCACATCCCGCGGCCGCTCGAAGCTCGAGCTCGAGAAATGTACGGCCGTCGAGTGCCGTAGCTCGCCGGTCTGCGGCGAGCCAGCGTATATCGGTGCAGCCGCGACGGACACGGCCGCCGCCGAGACGCTGCAAAGCAGCAGCCTCTGCATAGTGAATGCCATGGTGGTACCCCTCTTCAAAGCCATCAGCTTGCGAGCCCCTCCCCGCGCGCTGATAGCGCGAAGGAGGAGTCGGGGCACTATATCAAGGCCACCACGGCGCGACTACGTCATGTTTGATGAAATATTTTCAGTTCAAGCGTTTGAGATGGCCTTCTGGCGCAAACTAGAGCGCGCCGCACTATCCTGGCGCAACGCGCTGCCCTCTTTGTGTGCGGCAACCTGCTATCGCACGGCTGCAGCGGCGGCCGCGATGACTCCGAGTGTTGAGAGCGCGCCCGCGGCCTTTGCGAGCAGCCCCACGCCGGAGGTGCCGAGCAGCATGTAGGCAACGCGGCGAAAATTCACGTCCGAAAGCAGGCGGTAGATGTACACCCCGAGCAACGTGCACGGCAGTACCACCGGGACCGTCACGAGCATCAGCGACCAGTAGACACCTCCGAAGGTCTCGGGACGCTGCACGGCCAGCATCGAGATCGAAAGGACCTGCATGGCGAGAATGTACGGTTGGACGATCGCTCGCGAATCGCTCTTCGACAACTGTCGCAGTCCGGTCCAAACGACGACGGCTGCGCCCGGGAACGCCGTGAAGCCACCGATGACGCCGCCCAATGCCCCGACGAGGATGCCGGCGACTGGGCTGCCCGTTCCGGTGACCCTGAGCGTCTGCGGTTTCAGCATCGAGTAGGCCGCGTACACGACCAAGAACGCACCGAAGATCGCCATCAGGCTTCCGGTTGGCAGCGAGTGCAGGATCGCGAGGCCGACCGGGACCCCCACGAGGCCCCCAAGTAGGTAAGGGCCCGGCCCGTCGGGCCACCACTCGTTGAGCGGCCGCATGTCCGCCTTCAACTGTCCGATGGAGAGGAGCTGATTCGCCGTCGAGAGTCCCATCAGGAGCGGAACGCCGAGCTTTGGCGGCAGCAGCCAGAGACTCAGCGCGCCGATCGCGGAGAATCCAAATCCGGAGAGCCCACTCATCAGAGCGGAGGCGCCGACGATGATGAGAAGCATCGCGAGGACGCCGGGCGTGAAGCCCGCGGGCAGGAAAGTCAATGCGCTCATGAGGTGTCCCTTTCCTCAGGCGTACATCACCTGCCTCGGGTACACCGTCCGCGGCAGCTCGGAGGGCGCGGTGTAGGGCAACTCCGCGTGCGCAGCAGAGGGCGCCGTCTCGTATGCCCTGATGAACGCCTCCTGGAACTTCTTCATTTCGTGCACCGTGCCCACGGTGATCCGCACGTAGGTCGGCATCGCAGCCCAGGTGCGGCCGATGAAGACGTCTTGCTTTTGCATCAGCGCCGCGAACTCCCGTCCCGGGCGCTTCACGTCCACCATGAAGAAATTCGCTTGCGAGCCCGGGTAGTACTTGAATTCGTGCTGGTCCATCCACTCGAGGGTCGCGTCGCGCAAGTCGGCGTTGATCTTCCGGCGCATCGGAACGAGCGCCTCGTCCTTGATGCTCGCCAGACACCCATGTGCCGTCGCCATCGAGACCTCACTCTGGCCATCGAGCGTCGCGCCCGCGCCGAGGTCCGCTAGCTT
>DASXNC010000026.1:0-4771 GCA_036495325.1 Steroidobacteraceae bacterium | reverse complement strand
TGGGCGGGCTATGTGCTGAGCCTGCTCGAGCAGTTTCACATCTACATCCCCGCTGCGCTCTCGCATGCTCCGCTCGATCAGGGGAAGACTCCGCTCGATATCGTGAGCACCGGCGCGATCATCAACGTGCCCGCCATGTTGATCGTCGCGGCCATCGCGACCATCTGCTACATCGGCATCAAGCAGTCTGCGGCGTTCAACACGGTGATCGTGGCGATCAAGGTCGCAGTCGTCGTGATGTTCATCGTGATCGGCGTGAGCTACGTGCATCCGGCGAACTGGCATCCATTCATCCCGCCGGTCTCGGACGGCAAATATGGCTGGCCCGGTGTCATCGCGGGCGCGGGCGTGATCTTCTTCGCATACATCGGCTTCGACGCCGTCTCGACCGCTGCGCAGGAAACGCGCAATCCCAAGCGAGACATGCCGATCGGCATTCTCGCAAGCCTCATCATCTGCACGATCCTCTACGTCGCCGTCGCGATCGTGCTCACCGGCATGGTGAGCTACACCCGGCTCAGCGTCCCTGCTCCGGTCGCATTCGCAACCGATCAGTACCCGCAACTCCACTGGCTCGGCTTGCCGATCAAGATCGGCGCGATCATGGGCATGACTTCCGTGATGCTCGTGATGACGCTCGCACAGGCCCGCATCTTCCTCGCGATGTCGAAGGATGGTCTGCTCCCACCTTGGTTTGGCCGCGTCCATCCACGCTTCCGCACCCCCTCGACTGCCACCGCCATCACCGGCGTCTGTGCCGCGATCATCGGCGGGCTCTTCCCGGTCCGCCTCCTCGGGGAGGTCGTCTCGATTGGCACGCTCGCCGCTTTCGTGACAGTGTGCGTCGGCGTGCTCGTGCTGCGCCGGACGCGCCCCGACCTGCCCCGACCGTTCCGGGCGCCCTGGCCATGGCTCACTTGTATCGCGGGCGCGGCGGTTTGTCTGCTGATGATGATGTATCTCGGCACGGCGACGTGGCTGCGCCTCATCATCTGGACCGTGATCGGCGCGCTCGTGTACGCCTTCTATGGCTATCGCCACAGCCGCGTTCGCGAGACGAACGGCGGCTCACCGGCGGGCGCACGCCCGGCGGCCTCCAAGAGCTGAACCGTCGATCACTGCGGGATGGGCGCGAGCCGCGGGGTGCGGGCCCGCGACCTTGCCGTTCCCGCGCCCTCGCGTTCAGCGCCGCTTGCGCCGCGCCCGGATGTTGATCAGCTCCACGCCCGCGGCGAATGCCATCGCGAAGTAGAAATAGCCCTTCGGGATGTCGAAGTGGAACGCCTGCGCGACGAGCGCGACGCCGATGAGGATGAGGAAGGCGAGCGCGAGCACTTTGATCGTGGGGTGCTGCTCGATGAATGCCCCGAGCGAGCCCGACACCAGCATCATCACGAGAATGGCCACCACGATCGCGGCGACCATGATCCGTAGGTCGTTCGCGAGGCCGACCGCAGTGAACACCGAGTCGAGCGAGAACACGATGTCGATGAGCGCGATTTGCACGATCGCGAGCGTCAGACCCGAGGCGGCCCGCGCGCTGCGTTCCGTACCCTCGAGAGCCTCGTTCGCGGCCGCGCTCTCCGCCTCGCCCTCGACGCTGTGATGCAGCTCCACCACGCTCTTGCCGAGCAGGAAGAGTCCGCCGCAAAAGAGCACCAGGTCGCGCGCCGAAACCTCCCGGTCACCGATCTTGAACCAGGGCTCCGTGAGGTGTGTGAGCCAGACGATCGAAAACAGGAGTGCGATCCGCGTCACCATCGCGAGGCCGAGCCCGGCAAACCGTGCGGTCCGGCGGTGCTGCGCAGGAACCTTCGCGATCAGGATCGCGATGAAGATCAGATTGTCGATGCCAAGAACGATCTCGAGCACCGACAGCGTGACGAACGCGAGCCACGCCTGCGGGCCCGGGATGAGCTCAAGCACGACACGCTCTGAGCAAGCGCGCTCTCAGCGAGCCGGCCGGAAGGCGACGCAGGACCACCGTGGTCTTGCTCCCTGGGACCCAGCTCAGGGCATCTGGTCGAGAGGGGTCTTCTTCACCGTCGGGAAAATGTGCTCCGCGGTGAGCCCACAGTCGAGCGCAATGGCGCTCGAGATGTAGATCGACGAGTACGTGCCCGCGAGGATGCCGATCAGCAGTGCTTCGGAGAAGCCGCGCAGCACCGGACCACCGAGCACGAGCAGCGCCACGACGACGATCGCGGTCACGACTTTCGTCATGATCGTGCGGGACAGCGTCTGATTGATGGATTGATCGAGCACAGTCGCCGAGGGCAGCCGCCGCGCGGCATGGAAGCGCTCGCGAATGCGGTCGAAGACAACCACGGTATCGTTCAGCGAGTAGCCGACGACGGCGAGGACAGCCGCGACGACCGGCAAGTCGAAGGACGTGCGATCGAGCGCGAAGATCCCGAGCACGAGTATCGGATCGTGGACGACTGCGACGATCGCACCGAGCGACAACCGCCACGTGTGGAAGCGGAAGGCGATGTAGATGAAGATGCCGAGGAGCGTGAAGGCGAGCGCCCACGCGGCACTGCGCTCGAGCTCGCCGCCCACCTGCGGACCGATCGCCGAGACGTCCTGGATCGTGGCTCCCGGATCGACCGACTTCAGCAATGGCTCGATCTTTGCGCGAATCGCGCCCTCCTCCGTACCGGCGCCGCCGCTCGCGGCGGCAGCGCCTGCCGTCGCGCCGGGCGCTGCGCCTGCCGCGGGCGCTCCTTTGGCGCTTGCGGGCGTGCTGCCTGCGCCGGCAACCGTCGGAGCCGTCGGAGCCGCGGCTGCGGCGGCGGCAGGCGAGAGGCGGATCGCGATGTCGCGCGAGGAGCCGGAGTTCTGCACCTGTGCATCGCGGATGCCTGCCGCGGCGAGGCGCGCGCGCACTGCATCGAGGTCGGCCGTCTTCGGGAACTTCGCTTCGACCGTCGCACCGCCGGTGAAGTCGATCGCGAGATTCAGTCCGCGCGTCGTGAGCGCCGTGATCGAGACGATCATGAGGATGGCCGACAGTCCGTACCACACCTTGCGGGTGGCCATGAACGGGAAGCTGGTCGGCTTGTGGAAGAATTCCATGGTTAGATCGGGCCCCCAGGAGGACGGCGCGTGGCCGTCAAATCGGCAGCCGCGCGATCTTGCGTCGGCCGCCGTAGAGCAGTGTCACGAGCGCGCGGCTGCCCATGAGCGAGGTGAACATCGAGGTGGCAATGCCGAGCGTCAGCACGACTGCGAAACCGCGGATCGCACCCGTCCCGAGCACCCACAGCACGACTCCCGCGATGAGCGTCGTGACGTTCGAATCCGCAATCGCCGAGAAAGCCTTCTCGAAGCCCGCGCGAATCGCAGCCTGCGGCGTGACGCCGTTGCGCAGCTCCTCGCGGATGCGCTCGTAGATGAGCACGTTCGCATCTACCGCCATGCCGACCGTGAGGATGATGCCCGCGATGCCGGGCAGCGATAGGACCGAGCCGAACATCGACAGAAGCCCCGCGAGCACGACGACATTGGCCAGGAGCACGGCATCGGCGATGAGTCCGAACACCCGGTAGTAGATGGCCATGAAGATGAACACGCCCGCCATGCCGATGACGAGCGCATCAATGCCCTTCTGAATGTTGTCCTGGCCGAGACTCGGGCCGATGACTCGCTCGCGTACCGGATAGACCGGGACGGACAGTGAGCCGGAGCGCAGCAACAGCGCGAGGTCGCGCCCCTCTCCAGCATTGAGTCCCGTGATCCGGAACTGATTGGAAAACACGCCCTGGATCGTCGCGTGATTGATGACCTTCTGGTCGGTCACATCGCGCGTCACCTGCTTGCCGTCCACCGTCTTCGTTTCGCGCCGCTTCTCGATATAGACCACGGCCATCTGCTTGCCCACGTTTTGCCGGGTGGTCTGCAGCATGCGCTCGCCCGCGCGGGAATCGAGCCGGATGTTGACCTCAGGGCCGTCCTGGCCCATCGCGAAGTTCGCGGTCGTGAGCTCATCGCCCGTCGCGATGAGCTCGCGCTTGAGGAGAATCGGCTGGCCGTCGGAGGTCTTGTAGAGCTTCGTCCCCGCCGGCGCGACTCCGCTCTGCTGAGCCTCGAATGGATTGTCGGTCTCGTCGACCATGCGGAACTCGAGTGTCGCCGTCTTGCCGAGGATGTCCTTGACCTGAGCCGAGTTCGTCACGCCGGGCAGCTGCACATCGATACGGTCGAGTCCCTGGCGCTCGACGATCGGCTCGGAAACGCCGAGCTCGTTCACGCGGTTGCGCAGCGTGATGAGGTTCTGCTGGATCGCGTAATCCTGGCGCTCGCGGATCTTCGCGGGTGGCAGGACGCCCTGTACGGCCGTCCCGCTCGCGAGCGACTCCACCGAGACGACGAGGTCCGGCACCGTCTTCGCGACCAAATCGCGCACCTTCCCCGCGTCGGCTGTCGCCGGCAGCGTGATTCGAAGCGCGTTCTGCTGCTCGCTGCCGTTCGCCGCGATCACCCTCACATCCGTGTAGGAGAGGTTCGCCGACGTGAGCGCTTTCCTTATGTCCTGCGCGTACCCGTCGAGCAGCTGCTGTACGGCGGCCTGCACATCGACCTGATAAAGCAGCTCGAGGCCGCCCCGCAAATCGAGGCCGAGCTTCATGGGCCTCAAGCCGATGGCCCGCAGAAAACCAGGCGTACGCGGCGCGAACGACAGCGCCGCGATGTACTCGTCGCCGTACTTGTCGGAGATCACGTCGTTCGCCTTGAGCTGCTCCGCAACCGTCGGGAAACGGACCATGAG
>DASXNC010000025.1:0-11305 GCA_036495325.1 Steroidobacteraceae bacterium | reverse complement strand
CGCCGTGAGGACCTGAATGATCGGGCTCGAGAGACCCTTCGTCAGAATGAGCCGCATGTACGAGCGCCGGTTGTGCTCGTTCACCGCATCGAACTGGCGGGAGAGATGCCGCTCGGCGTTGTAGACCTTGATGAGCCGCGGCGACTCGAACGCCTCCTTCGCAACCCGCGTTACATCCCCCATTGAATCCTGGATGCGCCGGCCGTAACGGCGGAACCGCCGGTTGATCTGCGTCACGAGCCAGCCGACCACGGGCCCCATGCCGAGCGAGACGAGCGCCAGCCTCCAGTTGTACCAAAACAGCTGGACGACGAGGAACACGATCAGCAGGCTCGTGCTCACGAAGATGACGATCGAGTCGGTGCTCGCCTGCCCGACCTGTTCGCTGTTGTAGGTGAGCTTCGAGAGCAGCGTCGCGGCGGACGAGCGATCGAAGAACGCGAGCGGCAGGGTGAGGATGCGGTCGAAGACCTCCTGGCGCAGCTCGGCGACGACGCGGCGGCTCACCGAGCCCATGAACCACGTCTGAATGTAATCGCCGATTCCGCGCAGGTCGAAGAGCGCGACGAGCGCAACCGGAAGCCACAGGATGATACGCGGGTCGGGATGCGTGAACGTCCGGTCACCGAGCTTCTTCGCTGCGTACGCAAGTGCCGCAGTGCTCGCCGAGTAGAGCACGGCCCCCGCGATGCCGAGTGCGAACGCGCCCCGATGACGCCCTACGTAGGTAAGCAGGCGCCGGTACGTGCCGACCCCACTCGCCGCCGCTGCGGGCGGCGCTCTGTTCAGGTCGTCCACGGCCCCGGCAACCGTAGAACTCGGTCGCTCGATGCGTTTTGTCGCGGCATGCGCGCCATTCAAGGCTTGCTCGCCGGCTCGCTCTGGACGGTCGCGATCGTGATCTCGACGAAGCCGAGACGTCCGAGCACGTCCATTGCTGTCACCACCGACTGGTGAGTGGAATGGGCATCCGCGCGGATCGTCACGGGCTGGTTGCGGCTCGTTCCGGCAGCGCGCAGCAACGCGGTGCGCAGCGTTTCGGGACTCGCATTGATGAGCTCGCGCCCATTCACGAGATAGCTGCCCTGCTCCGTAACGGTGAGGGTGAGCGGCTCGAGCTTCGGCCGGCCGGTTGGCACACTGCTCGCCTGCGGCAGGCGGATATGGATGCGCCCTTCCTGCGTGAGCGAGCTCGACATCATGAAGAACACGACCATCATCAGCACGACGTCGATCAGGGAGACGAGATTGATCTCGGGGTCCTCGAGACGTCGCGGGCGCAGATTCATCGGCGCGCCTTCAGCAGCTCCGGGCGCGCGCTTTCGCCGCGCAGCGTCTCGACGCGCGCGGGCTCGTGCACGGGAGGCCTCGAGCCCTCGTGCGCCGCCGCTCGCGCCGGCTCGTGCGCCGCGTGTGCCGCCGCCTCGAGCGCATCGGCGAGCTTGATGGCGTCCTTCTCCATCTCGATCACGTATCCCTCGACGCGGCCGCGCAAATAGCGGTAGGCGATGAGCGCAGGGACCGCGACACACAGGCCGGCGGCTGTGGCGATGAGCGCCTCGCCTATACCGCCGGAGAGCATGCGCGGATCGCCCGCCGCGCCGGCCTGCAGGGCGTCGAACGCCTTGATGATGCCGGTGACGGTGCCGAGAAGCCCGAGCAGCGGGGAGATGCTCGCGATGGTGCCGAGCATGTTGAGGAAGCGCTCGAGGTCGTGCACGACGTGCCTTCCGGCATCCTCGAGCCGCTCCATCATGATCTCGCGGGAGCGGTGGCGGTTCGCGAGTCCCGCTGCGAGCACCCGGCCGAGCGGGGAATTCTGCTCGAGCGCTGCGATCACCTTGTCATTTACCTGGTTCGCCTCGACCAGCTGCCAGAGCCGGTTCGTGAGGTCGCGGGGCAGGACGCGCTTCTCCTGCAGCGTCCACAGGCGCTCGAGAATGATCGCGGCTGCGCCGATGGAGCACAGGATGATCGGCCACATGAACGGGCCGCCCGCCCGTACTATTTCCCACATCCGTTTGAACCTTTTGAGCTTTCGCGCCCCCGAGGATGGGTGCTTATGATATCTGGTAGAGTTTCGTGCGCCTATGCCTCGTCAGCTGCTCAAGCGGTTCGCGCCCAACCCTCACGTGTTGAGGAACCTGTGGTATCTCAAGGTCTTCGAGCCGCACCTGACCGATCCTCGGCTGTGGTCGCTGCAGCGGCGAGGCGTCACGGCAGCGTTCGGCGCGGGGCTCGCCATCTGCTTCCTGCCCCTGCCGGTCCACACGCTGCTCGCCGTGCTGGTTGCCATAGTGTGGCGCCTCAACGTCCCCTGCGTGGTCGCAACGACGTGGATCGTGAACCCGTTCACGATGGTGCCGATCTACTACGTCGCCTATCGGGTCGGAGCGGCCATCACGGGCGACGCTCCCCACGCCTTCGGCTTCCGCCTGAGCTGGGACTGGCTGCAGCACGGGCTAGGACCCATGTGGAAGCCCTTCCTCGTCGGCTGCCTGGTAGGCGCAATCGTGTGCGGAGTCAGTGGCCGGCTCGTGCTCGAGCTCATCTGGCGCCGGAGCGTGGTGCGGCGCTACCGCGAGCGACGCACGGCCTCGACGGCCGGATAGCCCGGCTCCCCGGCTCGCTCTGGCCCAACGCCCCGGACAGGCTCCGTGCCTCGGGTCGGCTCCCCGCCGCCGTCTGAGTCCACGCTCCGACCGGCCTCGGCGGCCCGATCGCCTTCGCTGCCCTCTGCCTGGCTGAGTACGCCCTGCTCGAGCGTCAGCACGCGATCCATCCGCGAGGCGAGCTGCGTGTCGTGCGTGACGACGACGAGGCTCGTTCCGCGCTCACGGTTGAGCTCGAGCATCAGCGCGAAAACCTGCTCGGCATTCTGACCGTCGAGATTGCCGGTCGGCTCATCGGCGAGCACGATCCGCGGCTGCGTGACGAGGGCGCGTGCGACGGCAGCCCTCTGGCGCTCGCCCCCCGAAAGCTGATGCGGCCGGTGTGTCAGGCGCTCCCCGAGACCGACTCGCGCCAGCAGCTCCCGCGCACGGGCACGCGCCTCGGCGACCGGGGTGCGTCGCACGAGCAGCGGCATCGCGACGTTCTCCAGCGCGGAGAACTCGGGCAGCAGGTGATGGAATTGATAGACGAAGCCGAGCGCCTGATTGCGCAGCCGCCCCCGTGCGGCCTCCCCGAGCGCATGGATATCCTCCCCGCCGATCAGCACGCGCCCCGAGGTCGGCGGGTCGAGGCCGCCCAGTATCTGCAGCAGCGTCGTCTTGCCGGAACCCGAGGCACCGACGATCGCGACACGCTCCCGGGGAGCGACTGCGAGCTCGATGCCGCACAACACCTCGAGTGTGACCGGTCCCTGACGGAAGCTCTTGCGCAGCGCCTGCGCGTGCAGAACGGCGGGCTCGGCCTCCCCGGGCGCCGCCGCGGAGCCACCGCGGGCGGGCTCCGCCGCTGCGGCCCGCACGCGCCTCTCAAACATCATGGTGCAGAGCCTCGGCGGGTGCCGTGCGCGAGGCGCGCCATGCCGGATAGAGCGTCGCGAGAGCACAGAGGATGAACGCCACGCCGCAGACGTTGAGCACATCCGTCCATTCGACGAACGCCGGCAGGTCGCTCATGTTGTAAACACGCGGATCCAGGAACTGTGTGCCGAGCAGGTGCTCGAGCAAGTGGACCAGGGACTCCACGTGGTGCGAGAAGACGACTCCGAGCCCTGCGCCGAGCGCTGTGCCCGCGAGCCCGATCAGCACACCCTGCAGCGCGAATGTCGCGAGCACGTTGCGCGGACCCGCCCCGAGGGTCCGCAGGATCGCGATGTCGCTCTGCTTCTCCTTCACGATCATCACGAGCGTCGCGATGATGTTGAACGCGGCGACCGCGACGATCATGAGCAGGATCACGAACATCATGGATTTCGTGATCTCGATGGAGCGAAAGAGGTTCACGTTTTTCTTCGTCCAGTCGCTGACGTAGAAGCCGCCGCCGAGCCCGATTGCGAGCGCGCGCACGGTCAGCGGCGCACGGACCGGGTCCGAGAGCGTGAGCCGGAGCCCCGTAGCACAGTCCTGTCCGGTGCCCGGCTGCGCGCAAAGATGATACACGCGGTCCGCATCGGCCATCGCAACTAGCGCCAGCGCGCTGTCGTACTCGTACATGCCCGAGTGGAACAGCCCGCTCACCCGAAAGCGCCGCATACGCGGCATGATGCCGACCGGCGTGGCGGTGCCCTCGGGCACGATGAGAACGACGGAGTCGCCGACCTTCACATCGAGATCGCGGGCGAGCGCCGAGCCGAGAACGATCCGCCACGGCCCGGGAACGAGGTCCTCGATCCTTCCTGCCGTCAGCCGGTCCGCGATGCCGGTGGTCCTTGCCTCCTCCTGCGGAAGCACGCCGCGCACGCGCGTACCGATCACGTGATCGGCGTGCACGAGAATTGCCTGCTCCTCGACATAGGGCGATGCGGCAATCACTCCCGGCTCGCGGAGCGCCGCCCTTTGCGCGGCGCGCCAGTCGGGCAGATTCCCGTCGAGCCCTTCGAGCGTCGCATGGGAAGTGACCGACAGCATCCGGGTACGCAGCTCACGCTCGAAGCCGTTCATCACCGAGAGCACGACGATCAGCACGGCGATCCCGAGTGTGAGCCCGATGATCGAGGTGAGCGCGACGAACGAGATGAAGCCGTGGCGGTGCGTCGAGCGCAGATACCGCGTCGCGACTTGCCATTCGTAGGGTCCGCGCATCTTCGCAACTCACTCGTACCGCAGGGCATCCGCCGGGGGAGTGCGGGCGGCGCGGAGCGCCGGATAGATCGTCGCGAGCGTCGTCAGAGCGAGCGCCGCGAGCGCAATCAATGCGACGTTCCATCCCTCGACCTGGGAGGGGATCGAGGTGTCGTAGTACACCGTCGGGTCCATGATATGGAACCCGAACGTATGCTCGAGCGCCGGGACGATCGTCTCGACGTTGAGTGCGAGCGTGACACCGAGTGCGACGCCGAGCGCGACGCCTGCCCAGCCGATGACTAGGCCCTGAGTCAGGAACACACCGAGCACCCGCCGCGGCGAGGTGCCGAAAGTTCTGAGGATCGCGATGTCCGTGCGCTTGTCGCTCACCACCATCACGAGCATTGCAACCAGATTGAACGCGGCCACCGCGACGATGAGCAGCAGGATGAGTGACATCATGGTCTTCTCGATCCGGATCGCGCGGAAGTAGCTCGCGTTGTCCTGCGTCCAATCGATGACCTGCAGGCCGGCCGGAAGCCGCGGACGGATGAGCGCGGCGACGCGCGGGGCGGTGAGCGGATCGGCGATGCGTACGTGCACTCCCTGACCGCTCGAGGCGACGCCGAGCGCGCGCACGTCGGCGAGATTCGCGAGGAGGAGCGTCGCCTGGTTCTCCTCCAGGCCGACCTCGAAAATACCCGCGACGCGGAGTTGACGCAGCTTCGGAGCCGGCGTGCCATCCGCGAGGATCGTCGGGATGAGCAGGGTGATCTGGTCGCCCGGCATCACGCCCAGCTGCTCGGCGACCACGTCGCTGACCATGGCAGCGCCGCTTCCGGGCGTGAGAGCGGCGAGGCGTCCGGATCTGATGAACTTTGTGACGTCCGAGACGCTGCTCTCGAGACGCGGATCGATGCCGCGCAGCAACACCGGCAGCATTTCCGTGTGCACCGCCAGCACCTGCGCCTCGAGGTAAGGGGCAACGCCGACGACGCCCGGCACCGATCGCACCGCCCGCATCGCCTCGTTCCATCTGACCGCGGAGGGCACTTCCGCCGACGACGACGCCGGGCTCTGATCTGCGACCACGCGCGCGTCCGAGCTCAGCGAGAGCAGCCGATCTCGCAGTTCGCCCTCGAAGCCGTTCATTACCGACAGGATCACGATGAGCGCCGCTACGCCCACGCAGACGCCGATTAGCGACACCCAGGTGATGAACGAGACGAAGAACTTGTGGGTGCGTGCGCGGACGTAGCGCAACCCCACGTACAGAGACAAAGGATGAAACACCGCGCCAATTTAACCACAGCGGCCGGGCGCCCGGGCATCCTGTGACGCGCGTCTCAACCTGCAGCCCGGCAGTCGGGCCGCGACCCGCGTCACAGATCACGACGCGCCCCGGGGCAGCTCGGGCTTGACGGAATCTGGCGGTGCTATAGTCAGAGCGTAGCTGCTTGCGGGGAGGTCGCATGCGCTCACTGGAACTTCGCATGAGCTTGGGGGCAGGTCGAAAGATCCGCCGCGCCTTACCCGTAGGTATTTGCGCGGGGCTCGCTGCCTGCGCCACCCTCGCCGCCTTCGCGGTGCGCGCCGAGACCATCGTCGTCAACGACAAGGTGACGGTGCGCGACTCGAACGTCGAGCGTCCCCACGGCGGGATGAGAATGGAGCAGGTCGAGCGCAAGTTCGGCGAGCCGACCAAGCGCCACGAGACTGTCGGCAAGCCGCCGATCACCCGCTGGGACTACCCGCAGTTCTCCGTGTTCTTCGAGGGCGATCAGGTCATCCACTCTGTCGTGGTAGGCGCACAGCCCACTCGCAGCTGAGGGCGCCCCGCCCCCGCGGGACAGTCTTCTCGAAGCTTTCCGCGCTGGCAGGGTAAGCTTGCGGGCCTTCGGCCGGCTGGCGGCCGCTTCGCGCGCCCCCGGCTTCGATGACCACCGCTTTGCTCTCGCCTCCCGCCCCGACCGCATCTCAGCCCCGAGTGCGCTGGCGGGGGCTTCACGGGAGCGCCGCCGCACTCGCACTCGCGGAGTCCCTGTCGCGCGATGAGCGCCTGCATCTGATCGTCGCGCGCGGTGCACGCGACGTCGAGCGCTTCGCAGCGGAGATCCGCTTCTTCGGGAGCGGCGCACACACCGTGCTGATGCTGCCCGATTGGGAAGTGCTTCCCTACGATGTGTTCTCGCCGCATCCGGACATCGTCTCACAGCGGCTGCGGACGCTCTTTCACCTGCCGCAGGCGCGCCGCGGCTGCCTCATCGTCGCTCCGGACACCCTTCTGCAGCGACTGCCACCGCGCGAATACGTTCAGAGCCGCACGTTCGAGCTCACCGTCGGGGACATGCTCGGGCTCGAGCCGTTCAGGGCCCGGCTCGTCGATGCGGGCTATGCGAGCGTGGGACAGGTTGGAGGGCCGGGCGAGTTCGCCGTGCGGGGCTCGATCGTCGATGTGTTTCCGATGGGCTCCTCGGAGCCGCTGCGCATCGACCTCTTCGGAGAGGAGATCGAAGCGCTGCGTCGCTTCGATCCGGAGACGCAGCGCTCGCTCGGCTCGATCGAGCGCGTGAGGCTGCTGCCCGCGCGCGAGGTCCCCCTCGATCCGGACGCGGTGCGCGGCTTCCGCCGCCGGTACCGCACGCGTTTCGAGGGCGATCCGATGCAATCGGCCGTCTATCGGGGCGTGAGCGAAGGCATCGCGCCGGCGGGCATCGAGTTCTACTTGCCGCTCTTTTTCGATGAGACGGATACGCTGTTCGATTACCTGCCGCAGGACGCGGTGATCGTGTACGACGCTGCCGTCGGGCAGGAGCTCGACCGTGCCTGGCGTGATGTCGCAGACCGTTACGAGGACCGCCGGCACGACATCGAGCGCCCGGTCGTCGCCCCGCGCGAGTTCTTCGTCGACCCGCGCGAGCTGGCGGAAAGAGCCGCCGGATTCGCGAGCATCGCGCTCGAGACGGAGTCGGCCGGCGCGAGCCCGACGCGATCCGCTCTCGCCACGACGCCGGATGGGGGTGGCGCGCCGTCCGGGACAACGACGGCGCCGCCCGGCGAGGTGGTCCACGAATTTCCTTCCATCGCACCGCGCGAGCTCAGGATCGACGCGCGCGCCGAGCATCCCCTCGCGCCGCTCGAGGCGTTCATCGACGAGCTCGGCGGACGCGTGCTGATCGGAGCCGACTCCCCGGGGCGGCGCGAGGTACTGCACGAA
The DNA here is from genome assembly GCA_036495325.1 of Steroidobacteraceae bacterium. Classification (GTDB taxonomy): domain Bacteria; phylum Pseudomonadota; class Gammaproteobacteria; order Steroidobacterales; family Steroidobacteraceae; genus JASHUC01. The sequence continues at coordinate 3,355 of DASXNC010000025.1, read as the reverse complement.
ATGCTCGCAGCACGATTTGGCGGGCTCGGCATCGTGGCCGACTGGAACACCTTCGCGGCAGGCGACCAGTCCCTCGCGCTCACCGTTGCGCCGGATGTGGAAGGACTTCAGCTCACCCGTCCGCCGATCGCGCTGCTTTCGGAAACCCAACTCTTCGGCGCACGCGCGCGCCAGGAGCGGCGGCGGCGGCGCACGACTGCCGACCCGGCCGCGATCCTCCGCGACCTGATGGACCTCGCCCCCGGAGCCCCGGTCGTGCACGAGGAATACGGCGTCGGCCGCTATGTGGGCTTGACGCCGATGCAGGTGGCGGGTCAGCAGGGCGAGTTCCTGGTGCTCGAGTACCAGGACGGCGACCGCGTGTACGTCCCCGTCCACGCACTGCACCTCGTGAGCCGCTACACCGGGGCCGCCCCCGAGAGCGCGCCGCTGCACAAGCTCGGCACCGATCAATGGGCGAAGGCGCGCAAACGCGCAGCCGATCAGATTCGCGACGTGGCGGCGGAGCTCCTCGATCTGTACGCGCAGCGCAGAGCGCGCCAGGGCCTCGCCCTGCCCTTCAGCGCAGCCGAATACCAATCGTTCGCGGAGGCGTTCCCCTTCGAGGAGACGGCGGACCAGGCCGAGGCGATCCGCCGGGTGCTCGATGACCTCGAGAAGCCCCAGCCGATGGATCGCATCGTTTGCGGCGACGTGGGCTTCGGCAAGACGGAGGTCGCGATGCGCGCCGCATTCGCGGCGGTGCAAGGCGGCAAGCAGGCGGCGGTGCTCGTCCCGACCACCCTGCTTGCGCAGCAGCATCTCGCGAATTTCCGCGATCGTTTCGCGGACTGGCCGGTGCGCATCGAAACCCTGTCGCGCTTCCGCACGGGCAGCGAGAGCGGGGCCGTGGTCGAGGGGCTCGAGCGCGGCACCATCGATATCGTCATTGCCACGCATCGACTGCTGCACGCGAACGTGCGCTTCAAGGACCTCGGCCTCGTCATCATCGACGAGGAGCACCGCTTCGGGGTGCGCGACAAGGAGCGTCTGAAGGCGCTGCGTGCCGAGGTGCACGTGCTCACGCTCACCGCCACACCGATCCCGCGCACGCTCAACATGGCGCTCGGTTCGCTGCGGGACCTTTCGCTCATCGCCACGCCGCCCCAGGAGCGGCTCGCGATCAAGACTTTCGTGAGCGAGTGGCATGGCGCGACGCTCCGCGAGGCGGCGCTCCGGGAGCTGCGGCGCGGCGGACAGATCTATTTCGTCCACAACGAGATCCGCACGATCGAACAGATCGCCGAGAAGCTGCGCGAGCTCATTCCCGAGGCGGACCTGCGCGTCGGCCATGGGCAGATGCGCGAGCGCGAGCTCGAGCAGCTGATGGTCGATTTCTATCATCGACGCTTCAATCTTCTGCTCTGCACCACGATCATCGAGAGCGGCATCGACGTGCCGACGGCGAACACGATCATGATTCACCGCGCCGATCGCATGGGCCTCGCGCAGCTGCATCAGCTGCGCGGGCGCGTCGGCCGCTCCCATCACCGCGCTTATGCCTACCTGATCGTGCCGCCGCCGCGCGAGCTCGGCGCAGATGCGGTGAAACGGCTCGAGGCCATCGAGTCCCTCGAGGAGCTCGGCGCCGGTTTCGTGCTCGCGACGCACGATCTCGAGATACGCGGCGCGGGCGAGCTGCTCGGAGAGGCGCAGAGCGGTCAGATGACCGAGATCGGCCTCGCGCTCTATCTCGACCTGCTCGAGCACGCGGTGAAGTCGCTCAAGGAGGGCCGCGAGCCCGCGCTCGATCAGCCGCTTGCCGCGGCTACCGAAGTGGAGCTGCACGTGCCCGCGCTCCTGCCGGAAACTTACGTGAGCGACGTGCACGTGCGGCTCGTCCTGTACAAGCGCATCGCCGCCGCCCCGAGCGGGGCCGCGCTCGATGAGCTCACCGCCGAGCTGGTCGATCGCTTCGGCGAACTGCCCGCGGCGGCGCACGGTCTCATCGCGATCGCGCGACTGAAGCTGCGTGCCCGGGAACTCGGCGTACGACGCCTCGATCTCGGTGCGCAGGGAGGCTATGTGCTCTTCGAGCAGGTGAACGGCATCGACCCCGCGATCATCGTGCGCCTGATCCAGCGCGATGCGCGCGAGTTCCGTCTCGAAGGAGCGCTGAAGCTGCGCGTCGCTCGCGCCCTCGCCGAGGAGCCGAAGCGCTTCGAGTACGCTCGAGAGCTTCTCGAGCGGCTCGGCAAAAACGCCCGGCCCGTGCACACACCGACCGCCCGTCGGCTCGAGGCCGCCGAGGAGTGAACAGGTACAATCCGTCCCGTGAAGTTCCGTCCCGTGAAGCATGATCGAATGAAGAGGGCTCTCGCCACACTTGCGGCCGCGCTGGTCTGCGCATCGTCGTCGCTTAGCGCACCGGCTCGCGCGCAGCAGCCTGCGAGCCAGCCGAAGACGAACGCACCCCCCGCCCCCCTCCCGGCGCCGAGCCCACCCGGCTCACGCGCGCCGGCCGGCGCCCGAGCCGCGCGCCCGCCGCCGCTCTACCGCGTGGAGCTTCTCGTCTTCCGCGCGACCTCTGCGCTCGGCGCTCCGGAGGACTGGGCCACGGAAGCCGGCACGGCTCCGGTCACCTCAACCGATGCGGACCCGGGCGGCGCGGCGCCGAGTGGCACCGAGGCAAGCAGCGCGTCCGGAAGCTCCGGGGTGGGGACCCTACCGGAGTCCGAGTTCGAGCTCGCTGGAGTCGCCTCGCGACTGCGCGCGAGCGGCCGCTACCTGCCCGTCGCCCACATCGCATGGACGCAGACCGCAAGCCCCTGGGACAAGCCTGTCCAGATCCCCGTGCAGAGCGTTGGTCTCAATGCCGAAGGCATCACCGGCACCGTGGCTCTTGAGCGCGGCGTGTATCTGCATCTCGTGCTCGATCTGCGCTACGCAATGAGCGACCCGCCTGCCGGACTCGACGCCCCCCCGGGCACCGTGTTCGTTCTGGACGAGAGCCACCGTGTCCGTCTCAAGGAGCGCAACTACTTCGATCACCCTGCGTTCGGGGTGATCGCCCTGGTCACGAGCAATCAACCCCCCAAGCAGCCGCCGAGCCGCTAGTCGCGCTGAGCCGCCGGGAATAAAACGCCGATCGCCGTAGTCCTCTCTCCTGAAACACCCGGAGGAGCTGGACATGGCAAACGATCAAGTACTCCCCTCACGTCGCCGAGCGCTGCAGTGCATGGCCTTCGGAGGGCTCGGCACCCTGTTCACATTGGCGGGCGGAGTCCTCGTGCCGATCGAGCTTTCCGCGGCCGCGAATGAGTCCGCAACGATCCGTCATGGGGCCCGCGCGGCGAAACCGCTTTTCGTCCAGATC
>DASXNC010000024.1:0-2158 GCA_036495325.1 Steroidobacteraceae bacterium | reverse complement strand
CGGCCTTGCAGGCTGCGGCTCGCATTCCGCACCGGGCTCTGCGGGAGGTGCGGCCGCGTCCTTTGCGAAAGCGATCGGTGCGAGGCATCCGGCGGCGAACGTAGCGAAAAAGCCGACCTCGCCCGGCTACGCCGATTTCGTCGCGGCCGTTGCCGGAGACAGGGGCGCCGTGCCCGTCGAGGTGCGATTCGAGCTACGCGGACGGCCCGAGGTGGGTAAGCCCGTGGAGCTCGATATCCAGGTCACCCCGACCGCTCCGCTCGGACGGCTCGTCACCTCTTTTCACGCGGAGGACGGTCTCTCCATCGAGCAGGGCGGTGCCGCGAGCGAGACGGACCGGCCGACGCCGGGGACGCCGCTGTCGCGCGCTCTGACGATCGTCGCGCAGCATGACGGAATTTTCTACGTGAGCGCGACGGTGCTCGTCGATCTGGGCGCGGACTCGGTCGCGAGGACCTTCACGATACCGGTGATCGCCGGTGCCGGACAGTCGTAAACTTATGTAGTGAGCGCGCGGGAGCCTCCTTTCACCGTCGGAATCGAAGAGGAGTACCTCCTCGTCGATCTCGAGACGCTCGATGTGGCGAGCGATCCGCCCGCGGAGCTTCTGAAGGAGCTCTCCGAGCGCGGCGGCGGTCAGGTGAGTCCCGAGTTTCTGCGCTCGCAGATCGAGGTCGGCACGCGCGTTTGCCGCACGATCACCGAGGCGCGCGAGGACCTCGCACGCCTGCGATCGATCGTCATCGATGTCACGCGCCGGTACGGGATTGCCCCGATCGCGGCTTCCACTCATCCGTTCGCGCGCTCGACGCAGCAGGTGCCGCGCGACGGCTCCCGCTTCATGCAGCTCGCGCATGAGATGCAAGCCTACGCGCGGCGCATGCTGATCTGCAGCATGCATGTGCACGTCGGCGTGGACGATGACGATCTGCGCATCGACCTCATGAATCAGCTCTCGTACTTTCTGCCGCATCTGCTCGCGCTCTCCTGCTCCTCGCCGTTCTGGGACGGGGAGCAGACCGGCTTCAAATCCTTCCGCCTCTCGATCTACAGCACGCTGCCGCGCACGGGGCTTCCCGAGCGCTTCGCGAGCTTCGGGGAATTCCGGCGCGAGATCGGCATGCTGGTCTCGAGCGGACTCATGGATGACACCACGCAGATCCGCTGGGACCTGCGTCCGAATGCGCGCTATCCGACGCTCGAGACGCGCATACCGGACTGCTGCACGCTCATCGACGATGCCGTGTGCGTCGCGGCGATCTTCGTCTCGCTCGCGCGCATGCTACTTCGGCTGAAACGCGCGAACCGCAGCTGGCGCCTCTACTCGAACGTCCTGCTCTACGAGAACCGCTGGCGCGCCATGCGCCACAGCTACGATGAGGCGCTGCTCGATCTCGCCCGGGGAGAGCTCGTCCCCTTCGCGGCACTCCTCGAGGAGCTCATTGGGCTCGTGGGGGAGGACGCGGAATCGCTCGACTGTCTCGCCGAGGTCGAGCATGCCCGCACGATTCTCGCGCGCGGCACGAGCGCGCACCGGCAGATCGCCTGCCACCACGAGGCGCGCTCGCACGGCGCGAGCCCTCGGGAGGCTCTGGAAGCTGTCGTGCGCTCTCTGGTGAGCGAGACCGCGGCCGGGTTGTAGCGGGCGAGGCAGCGGCGACTCGCGAGTCGCTCTCTACAGCACCGCTTCAGTCGCGCAGACGAAAAGGTGCGCGGGCAGGACGTTGAGCGGCTGGAAGCCGCGCTTGACGACCTCGAACGTGCGCTGCAGGTCGGGCAGCACCCGGCTCGAGAACTGGTAGACGAGGAAGGCACCGCCCGGCTCGAGCGCGGCGCGGGTCTTGCGCACGATGTCCGCGCGCAGCTGATCGGACATGGTGCTGAAGGGAATCCCGGAGATGATGTAGCTCGCTGCCCCGAGCCCGAGCGACTCGAGGATGCGGTTCACGTCTTCGGCCGAGCCCTGTACGACGTGCAGCCGCGAATCGGGCAGCGCGGTGGCGAGGAAGCGCACGAAATCGCCGTTCATCTCGATTGCCACCACGTGCGCATCGGGCCGCAGGTGCTTGAGGATCTCCGAGGTGATATTGCCCACCCCAGGACCGTACTCGACGATGACGCGCGCCCGGCCCCAGTCGATCGGCTGCAGGACTTGCTT
>DASXNC010000023.1:0-4806 GCA_036495325.1 Steroidobacteraceae bacterium | reverse complement strand
GGGAGCCCCCGCGCTCGCCCTCGGCGTGACCATGTTCGTGATGGGCGCGGGAATGGGCGCGGCCAATTCGGCGCTCATCATCGCCGTGCAGGAAAGCGCGGCCTGGCAGGAGCGCGGCATCGCGACGGCGAGCACGCTGTTCTTTCGCACGATCGGCGGCGCGGTGGCGGTCGGGGCGCTCGGCGCCGTGCTCGCCTCCGGCATGGGACCGGGCGTGCCCGCGGAGCTGCTCAACCGGCTCCTCGCGCCCGACCGCGGAGGACTCGACCCCTCTGTGGCCGCGCATCTCGCCGGATCACTGCGGACGACGATCGTGCACGTCTTCGATCTGATCGCCGTGATCTCCGTCGCCTCGCTCGCCGCGGCGTTTCTGTTTCCGCGGATGCATCTCGCGAAGCGCGAGCCGCGCCTCGTCGCGGGCGAGTAGCGGCTCAGGCGCGTGGGGCGATGAGCCCTCGCAATCGCGCCCAATCGAACGCGGGACCCGGATCCGTCTTGCGGCCAGGTGCGATCTCGCTGTGCCCGGCGATCCGCTCGCGGCTGAGTCCGGGATAGGACGCAAGCAGCGCCTCGATGAGCGCCGCGAGCCGCTCGTACTGAGCGTCCGCATACGGGCGGTCGTCTGTTCCCTCGAGCTCGATGCCGATCGAGAAGTCGTTGCAGCTCGAGCGGCCTTGATAGTGCGACGCTCCCGCGTGCCAGGCGCGCCGCTCGAAGGGAACGTACTGTACGATCTCCCCCGTGCGGCGAACGAGCGCGTGCGACGACACGCGGCTTGCGACGATGTCCCGGAAAAAGGGGTGCGCGTCGGCGGGCAGGCAGCCGGTGAAAAGCCGGTCGATCCACGGCCCGCCGAATTCCCCGGGCGGCAAGCTGATCCCGTGGATGACGATGAGATCGGCGATCGCGCCACCCGGCCGCTCGTCACAATGTGGCGAGAGCACCTGCCGCACGCCGATGAGGAGCCCCGTGGCGGCATCGATCTGGAGACTCTGGAGAGATCCCATGGATTCGATGATGGCAGAAAACACGCGGGCGGGCCCAGGCGAGGCCCCCGCACCGGCGCTCGCGCCGGACAACGCGGCGTACGTCGCACGCGACCTCGCGCACGTGTGGCATCCGTGTACGCAGATGAAGGACCACGAACATCTGCCGCTCATCCCCATCCGCAGCGCCGCGGGCGTGTGGCTCGAGGACTTCGCAGGCCGCCGCTATCTCGACGCGATCAGCTCCTGGTGGGTGAATCTCTTCGGGCACGCGAATCCGCGGATCAACGCCGCAGTGCGCGAGCAGCTCGAGCGTTTCGAGCACGTGATGCTCGCCGGCTTCACCCACGAGCCGGTGATCGAGCTCTCCGAGCGCCTGACGGCGCTCGCGCCGTCGGGGCTCACGCGCTGCTTCTATGCGGATAACGGCTCCTCAGCGGTCGAAGTCGCGGTGAAGATGAGCTTCCACTACTGGCGCAACGTGGGACGCACTGCGAAGCGACGCTTCATCACACTCACCGGCAGCTACCATGGCGAGACCTTGGGCGCGCTCGCCGTTGGCAACGTCGAGCTCTACAAGGCGATCTATCAACCGCTCCTCATGGACGTGATCACGGTGCCCTCTCCCGACTGCTTCGAGCGTGAGCCAGGAGAGTCCTGGGCGGAGCATTCGCGCCGTAAGTTCGCGCATGTGGAGGCGGCGCTCGAGCGCCATGCGCACGAGACCGCAGCGATCATCGTCGAGCCGCTCGTGCAGTGCGCGGCAGGCATGCGCATGTACGATCCGGTGTACCTCGAGCTCCTGCGCGAGGCTTGCGACCGCCACGAGGTCCACCTCATCGCCGATGAGATCGCGGTCGGCTTCGGGCGCACGGGCACGATGTTCGCGTGTGAGCAGGCGGGCATTCGGCCCGACCTGATGTGCGTCTCGAAGGGCTTGACTGGAGGGTATCTGCCGCTCTCAGTCGTTCTCGCGACCGAGCCTATCTACGCGGCCTTTTACGACGAGTACGTGCAGCTCAAGGCGTTTCTGCACTCACACAGCTACACGGGCAACGCGCTCGCGTGCGCTGCGGCGCGCGCCACGCTCCGGATCTTTCGAGAAGATCGCGTCATCGAGCGCAACCGCGAGCTCGCCGCTCGCTTGAGCGTGCGCACTGGCGCGCTCGCCGATCATCCTCACGTCGCCGAAGTGCGCCAGCGCGGCATGATCGCCGCGATCGAGCTCGTCCGCGACAAGGCTCGGCGCGAGCCCTACCGCTGGCAGGAGCGGCGCGGACTCGCCGTGTACCGGCACGGCCTCGAGCGCGGTGTCTTGCTGCGACCGATTGGCAACGTGATCTATTTCATGCCGCCCTACGTCATCGCCCCGGAGGAGATCGACCTGATGGTCGAGGTGGCGCGCGAGGGCATCGAGCTCGCGACGCGCAACTGAGTCGAAGGCATGCGGCAGAATCGAGTTTATGTGGACGAGGCGCTGTCGGCGGATACGCTCGTCGAGATCGGCGGCGCGGCCGCGAATCACATCACCCGGGTGCTGCGCCTGAAGGCTGGCGATGCGATCACGACGTTCGACGGTCGCGGCGGCGAGTACGAGGCCCGCATCGACGCCATGCGCAAAGACCGCGTGCTCGTCCTGGTGGGCGCGTACCGCGCGGTCGAGCGCGAGTCTCCGCTGGCCGTGACTCTCGCACAGGGCGTGTCGCGCGGCGAGCGCATGGACTTCGTCGTGCAAAAGGCGACCGAGCTCGGCGTGCGTCGCATCGTCCCGCTCATAACCGAGCGCAGCGTCGTGCGGCTCGATTCGAAACAGGCGGAGGCGAAGGTGCGGCACTGGCGAGCCGTCGTCATTGCGGCGTGCGAGCAGTGCGGCCGGAATATCTTGCCGGAGCTGTCCCAGCCGCGACGCCTCGAGACGCTCCTTGCCCGGCCCGATGCGCCCCTGCAGCGCCTGGTTCTCTCCCCGCACGGCGAGCAGCGCATGGGCGAGCTCGACATTCGAGGTCCCGTGTTGGTGCTCATCGGGCCCGAGGGTGGGCTGTCCGAGTCCGAGCTCAGCGCCGCCCTGCGTACGGGATTTCGCGCCGTGCGGCTCGGGCCGCGCATCTTGCGCACCGAGACAGCCGCGTTGGCGGCGCTCGCGGCCTTGCAGCAGCAGGTCGGCGATCTTTGATTCGCAGGCGATGGCCGACCGTGCGACTGCAGTGACGCTACGCCGTCCGCGTCTCGTCCGCGATCATGTCCTCGAGCCGCTCGAGGTCCGGCACCCACGGCGTCTCGTTCACCATGCGCACCTGACACACGATCGGGGAGCGCTCGGAGAATGCCCGGGAGTTGTCGGGCCGCACGACGTCGGAGCTGACGCGCACGAGCTGCGGGAAGCCCTGTGAGACCACGCCGAAGTAGCCCGCCTCGAGCCGCGTTCCGATGCTGTGAAAGATCACGACGCGCGAGCGCCCGGATGCCGGCGGAATGCTCTGCCCGCAAGCGCCTTCGAACGAGACGAGCGGGATCTGGCGTCCGTTCCACGAGATGGTGCCGATGTACCACGGCGGCGCGCCTGTCATCTCGGACGGCGTTTGAAAGCCGACGACCTCCGCGATGCAGGCCCGCGGGATGATGAGCCGGCCGTCGACGAGGGGAATCAGCAGACTGTAGATTTCGGCGACCCGCTCAGCCATGCGACCTCCGCGCGTTCAAGCGCGCCGCTGCGTGCACGTGTCAGCTCGTTGCCGCGGCATCGAGCTCGGCCTGCCGCCGGTCAGCGCGCGAGTGACGATGCCGCTCGACGAGCGGCGCGATCGCATCGAGGAGCTGCGCTTCCTGGTAGGGCTTGCCGAGGTAGTCGTCCACGCCGAGCTCGATCGCCCGCGCACGGTGCTTCTCCCCGACGCGCGAGGTGATCATGATGATCGGCACGTCCTTCAGGCGCGGGTCGCCGCGCACGTGTGCTGCGACCTCGTAGCCGTCCATGCGCGGCATCTCGATGTCGAGCAGGATGATGTCCGGCACGTTCTCCTCCAGGATCGAGACGGCATCGATGCCGTCGCGCGCGGTGAGCACGCGCATCCCGTTGCGCTCGAGCAGGCGCTGCGTGACGCGCCGAACGGTGATCGAGTCGTCCACCACGAGTGCGAACGTGCGGCGGTCGCCCCGCTCCCGCGAGGCCGTCTGCGGGCCGCGGCCGCGCCACTCCCCGCGTACGAGCGCACCGATGTCGAGGATGATCACGATGCGGCCGTCGCCGAGGATCGTCGCCCCGGAGATGCCGCGGATCGAGGAGACCTGCGGCCCTACCGACTTGACCACGATCTCGCGGCTGCCGATCAGCTCGTCCGCGATGAGACCGGTCGAGTGATCGCCCGCACGCACGAGCACGACGGGCACAGTCAGGTCGCCCTCCGGCAGAGCGGAGGGCTCTAGGCCGACGAACGTGGCCAGATGCTGGAATCGATACCGCTGGCCGCCATGCTCGAAGCTTGGCGTGTCCCGGCCGAGATGCGCGTTGACTTCGTCCTTTGTGAGCCGCAGCACCCCCTCCACGGTCGGCAGCGGCAGCGCGTAATACTCGTCCCCGGTCCGCACGACGAGTGCATGGCTGATGGCGAGCGTGAACGGCAGGCGGATCGTGAACTGCGTTCCTTCGCCCGCACGGGTCTCCATGAGCAGCGCGCCGCCGAGGCGCTTGATCTCGGTCGCGACGACGTCCATACCCACGCCGCGACCCGCCTGCTGCGTCACGCTACCGGCAGTCGAAAACCCGGGCTCGAGGATGAGCTGCATCGCATCCTCGTCCGAGATCGCCTGGCCTGCACCGATG
>DASXNC010000022.1:0-8311 GCA_036495325.1 Steroidobacteraceae bacterium | reverse complement strand
TGGTGCGAGCATCCTTCAGCCCGATCGCGCTGCTCGCCATCGGAGGACTCATCGCTTTTGCGGACCCGTACGGCAAGGCGACGTTCTTGATGCCAGCGCTATCGGCGCTCCTCATACTCGCGATCGTGCTGACTCCGTCTTCCCGCCTTGCCTCGCTCCTTTGCGCGAGGCCCCTGCGCTGGCTCGGAAAAGTGTCCTACTCGGTGTACATGTCGCATGCCGCCGTCGTCTGGGTCGTGACGCAGCTGTTGACCGTCGTTCTGAAATTTCCCAAGACCGTGCTCGCCGACGGACATGGTGTCGCGACGCCGCCGCTCGCGGGCCTGCTCGTGCTCCTCCTCTACGTCTTGATGGTCCTCCCTCTCTCCGCCGTCACTTTCCGCTTCGTCGAGGAGCCCTTCCGCAATTGGTCGCGGCAGATAGCGGCCCAGTGGGGCGCGCAAAAGACGGTGGCCGCGGCGCCCGCCGCGTCCTGAACGATCCGCAGTAAATCCCGGCGTCAGGCGCCCGGGCGCATCACGGGCGCGCGTGACGCACCGGCGCCTGCTCGCCTTCGGTCAGGCGGCTGCAGCGGCTGTGCGCTTGCCGGAGAGCTTCGCATCCACGCTCCACGGCCCTGGCCCCGCCGCCGACAGGTACAGAAAGGCGAAGCAGAACAGAACCGCGAGGTCGCCACCATTGAGAATCGGCAACCAGCCGTGCGGGAAATGCATCATGAAGAACGCAACCGCCATGTCGCCAGCCAATATGAAGGCAACCGGGCGGGTGAATAGTCCGACGGCCAACAGGATTCCGCCGACTATCTCGATGATGCCCTGTACGCCCAACAGCGACATGAGTTGCAGATGGTCGAACATGGCTTGATGCGGAGCATGGAACAGCTTCGCACTGCCATGCTGAAAGAACAGCAGCCCTGCCACGATGCGCAGGACGCTCAACAGGTAAGGAGACCACGCTTGAAATGAATCTCGTTCACCGCTCATAGGCAGCTCCCCCATACTTATAGTTTGTCCGTAGGCCCCCGCGACGGGGGACCCGTCCAACTCATGATCCGCCAGCGGGTCGTGAGGGTCAACTGAGCTCTCAGAGCTCCATCACCCCGTGGTCCGTCCCCACGAGCAGCACATCCGCCGGCCGGCGCGCGAAGATTCCGACGGTCACCACCCCGGGGATGCAATCGAGCTCCGCCTCGAGCCCCGCGGGGTCCTCGAACGAGAAGCCACGCACATCGAGAATGTCATTGCCGTTGTCGGTGATGAAGCCACGCCGCCACTCCGAACGGCCTCCGAGCTGGGCGAGGCGGCGCGAGACGAGCTCGCGCGCCATCGGGATCACCTCGATCGGCAGCGCAAAGCTCCCCAGAGTATCGACGAGCTTCGAGTCGTCGAGAATGCAGACGAACTGTCGCGCCGCCTCCGCGACGATTTTCTCGCGCGTGAGCGCCCCACCGCCGCCCTTGATGAGGTGGCGGCGGCGGGTGGCTTCGTCGGCCCCATCGACATAGATAGTGAGCTCGCCGGTCGCGTTGAGATCGACGACCTCGATGCCGGCCGCGGCGAGGCGCGCGCTCGTCGCCTCGGAGCTCGCCACCGCCTTGAGGCCGAGAGAGTTGCCGGCGAGCGCCTCGACCAGGCAGTTGACCGTCGAGCCGGTACCCATTCCGATCGTCGTGTTACGCGGGAGCCAGTCGAGCGCCGCCGCGGCAGCCCGCCTCTTCTTCTCGAGTGCGCTCATCGTCGCCTCCTGCCCGCAAGCATTTCGAGCCTCAGAAACGACTGTGCCCGCTTACGCGGGCACAGTCGATCGGGATTCGATTCGGCGGACGCGGCACTCAAGTCCGCGTCCGCCGAGATTCAAGGCCTACTTTTTCTTTGCTGCCTTCTTCTTGGCCTTCTTTTTTGCCTTAGCCATGTTGGAACTCCAGTTGTCGGGTTAGTCCGAGGTCGGAGTATATACACGCGAATTGAAATTACAAGCAAGCGCCCGCGGTTGATGAGACGCCTTCCTCACTCGAGCGCGCATCGCCGTGCTCACTCGCGCGCATGATGGAAGAACTCGTGGACGCCTTCCTCCGTCACAACGGCATCGAGCAGGACATCGTGAGGGGCGCGATGCAGCGACGTCACCCGCTGCACTGCGAATGCGAGGCCGATCAGCTTCGGCCGATGCCAGGTGCGGCGCAATCGCAGAAATGAGAAGGCGCGATCGTAGTAGCCCGCGCCCATGCCGAGGCGCATGCCCGCCGCATCGAAGCCGCAGAGCGGCACAAACGCGAGATCGAGTTGCCGCGCACCGATCCACTCCGCATCCGAGGGCTCGAGGATGCCCAACCGATTGGCCGTCATCGGTCCGCGGGCCGACGCGAAATGCATTCGCCGCTTGCGGCGGTCGAGGAGTCGCGGCAGATAGATGGATGCGGCATGCCGTCTCAAGAGCTCGATGAGCGGCCCGACGTGGAGCTCTTCAGGAAGGGGGGCGTAGAGCGCGATGCGCTGGCCCGGATGCAGAGGAAAGTGGTGCTGCACGTTGAGCGCGACGCGGCGTGCGGCCTCGGCTCGGCGCTCGGCGGGAATCCCGCGCCGCATGGCGCGCAGCTCCTTGCGCAGTGCCTTGCGCTCCGCGGCGATGGCGGCTTCGGAGCCCGGTGCCATTCTTCTTAGGTGTGCCCGCTTAGCGCGGCGAGTGCTACGCGCCAGCGAGAATCAAGACATCGCCCGCCTGTGCCGGTGCGGGCCGTTGCTCTCGAACCAGAGCAACAAAGTGGGACGAGCTGCAGCAGGTAAGGCTTTCCGCTCGAGGCGGACCTGCACAATTCTGCCCGCAAGCCCTGATGTCCCATGGGTGTTTCAATTAGGGTCCGAGGTAACCCGGCCAGCTGTCGAACACCGCAGGCGACGCCACCTACACTCTACACGAGCCGGCGGACGCTGGGGGAGTGATCGGCAATCAGTGATGCAGGTCCGCTGCGATGCAGGTTCGCTGCGATGCAGGTCCGCTTACAGCTCGAGCTGCTGTGCGTTCTCGAGCGTCGCCTCGACATGCTCGCGCATCGAGCGCACGCGTCCGGCGAGCTCGTTCTCGAGATGTGCTTCCCGGCGCTTCAGCTGCAGCAGCTCGTTCGCAAGATTGAGCGCGACCATGACGGCGATGCGATCGATGCCGACGACCTTGCCGCTGTCGCGCACCTCGCGCATGCGCGCGTTGAGGAACTCCGCCGAGTCGAGCAGGGCGGAACGCTCCTCGTAGGGACACGCGACCATGAATTCCTTTTCCATGATGCGCACGCTGACACGTGCCGGCTCAGCCTGAGGGCTCACGCGCCGTGCTCCAGCGTCTTCAGTCGCCCGATCATGGCCTCGACCCGCGCACGGACCTGCTCGTTGCGGTTGAGAAGCGAAGCCCGCTCGCCCGCGAGCGCCTCGTGGCGCTGCCGCAGCGCGCGGTTCTCCTCCTTCAGATGCTCCATGGACCTGGTGAGCTCCTCGATGCGCTTCTCGAGTCGCTTGAGCTCGAGATCGAGCTGCCCCTGATTCGTGTCGTTCATTTGAAAAACTATAAGTCGGCGCTTCTCGTGCGGTCAATGTGTGAAAGAGTGGTCGCCTCGACCCGCCCGGGCCGGCACCCTCATTTTGGGCATAATAGGCGCTTCATGATGCAAGCGGCCGACTACTCGGAAATCCAGCAGGCGCTCGCCGAAGCGCACGCCTTGGCGGATGCCGCCGAGGCCCACGGCACGCTTGCGGGCTCCCTGTGCGCCGCTGGCGGCTACCGCTTCGAGGACTGGCTCGGGGAGATCCTCCCGGAGGGGGAAGCCGGTCCGCAGGCGACGGATGCCCTGCGGGGGCTCTTTGAGCGGACGGCCGGCGCGCTCGGGGGCCCGCAGATGGAGTTCCAGCCGCTCCTGCCGCGGGACGAGGAGCCGCTCGATGCGCGCGCGAGCGCGCTCGGCCAATGGTGCAAGGGCTTTCTCTACGGCCTCGGCTCGAGCTCCTTGAGCGACGCCGCCGGGCTCCCCGGTGATGTCGGCGAGGTCGTGCGCGACCTATCCGAAATCACGCAGGTTGGCGTCGACGCCGAAGAGGGCCTGGAATCCAACGAGGGCGCTTACGCCGAGCTGGTCGAATTCGTCCGTGTCGGGGTGCAGCTCGTTTTCGACGAGCTCGAGCCGCTCCGCGGCGTGCCCCCGAAGCCCGAGGGCTCGCTCCACTGACATGCTCCGCTCCACCGATATGCTCCGCCCCACAGACATAGCTCGTTCCTCTGATAAGACTCGGTCCATCGAGACGCGGCACCGCGCGAAAGCGATGCGGAGCTCGGCGAGGATCCCGCGCGAGGAGTTCGCCCGCCGCAGACGCCAGCTCATGCGGATCATGGGGCGGGACTCGATCGCCATCCTCCCCGCGGCGCCTGTTCGCAATCGCAATGGCGACGTGGAATATGCCTATCGGCAGGACAGCGACTTTCAGTATCTCACCGGCTTCGGCGAGCCCGAGGCGGTCGCCGCCCTCGTCCCCGGGCGATCGCACGCCGAGTACGTGCTGTTCGTACGCGACCGCGACCCGCAGCGGGAGACCTGGGAAGGGCGTCGCGCGGGGCCGAGAGGGGCGGTGCGCGATTACGGGGCGGACGATGCGTTCCCGATCGAGGATATCGACGAGATTCTCCCCGGTCTTATGGAAAACCGCGCCCGCGTCTACTACGCGATGGGGACGCACCCGGAATTCGACCAACACGTCCTCGGCTGGGTCAACAAACTGCGCGGGGAGGCGCGCAACGGGCGCCATCCACCGCAGGAGATCGTCGCGCTCGACCACGTGCTGCACGGCATGCGGCTCTTCAAATCGCGCGCCGAGCTCGACGTCATGCGCGAGGCGGCGCGGATAGGCGCGGCCGCACACGTGCGCGCCATGCGCGCATGCCGCCCGGGGCGCACGGAGTTCGAGCTCGCCGCAGAGATCGTGCACGAGTTCCACCGCCACAACGCGGACGTCTCCTATCAGCCTATCGTCGGCGGTGGCGCGAATGCCTGCATTCTCCACTACCGCGAGAACGAGGCACCGCTGCGCGACGGGGAGTTGCTCCTCATCGATGCGGGCTGCGAGTATCAGTACTACGCCTCGGACATCACGCGCACCTTCCCGGTGAATGGGCGCTTCACGCCCGCGCAGCGCGCCGTCTACGACGTCGTCCTCGAAGCGAATCGAGCGGCGATCGCGCAGGTGAAGCCGGGAAACTCGTGGAATGCCCCGCATGAGGCTGCGGTGCGCGTCGTGACGCAGGGCCTGAGGGCCCTCGGCCTGCTGAAGGGCCGCCTCTCGACGCTCGAGCGAGAAGGCGCCTATCGGAAGTACTTCATGCACCGCACCGGGCATTGGCTCGGCATGGATGTGCATGATGTCGGCGACTACAGGCTCGGCGAGCAATGGCGCATGCTCGAGCCCGGCATGGTGCTGACCATCGAGCCGGGCATTTATCTGCCCGGACGCCGCGGAATCCCGCGCGAGCTGCGCAACATCGGCATCCGCATCGAGGACGATGTGGCCGTGACGCGCGACGGCGCGGAGGTGCTGACGGACGCAGCACCCAAGGAACCGAAGGCGATCGAATCGCTGATGTCTTCTGCGGCCTGACGGACGGCGCACGGCGCACGGCGCGCGAGCGAGGCGATGGCGCAATGGCGAAACACGGCGCGATCCCCGAATACGACGTGGCGGTGGTGGGCGGCGGCATGGTCGGCGCGAGCTTCGCGCTTGCGCTCGCCGGCACTCCGCTCTCGGTCGTGCTCATCGAGAGCGTAGCGCCCGCCTCCCACGCGCACCCGAGCTTCGACGAGCGCACGACGGCGCTCGGCAATGCAAGCCGCCGCATCTTTCAGGCGCTCGGCATTTGGGACCGCATTGCCCCGCAGGCTTCTGCGATCCGGGCGATCCACGTCTCCGATGCCGGCCGGTTCGGATTCGCGCGCCTCGATGCACGCGAGCAGGGCATCGAGGCGTTCGGCTATGTGGCGGCGAATCGCGTCATCGGCGCCGCACTCTGGGAGCGGCTCGCCGAGCTTCCGCACATCGAACGACGGGTGCCTGCCCGGCTCGACGCCATCGACATCGGCCCCGAGCGCGTCGCTCTCGCGCTCGATGCCGGCGGCATCGAGCATCTCTCGGCGCGTCTCGTCGTCGCCGCGGACGGTGCGGAATCGCAAGTGCGCCGGGCCGCAGGGATCGACGCCCGCGTGAAGGAATACGACCAGGTGGCGCTCATTGCCAATGTGAGTGCGGACCGGCCGCACGACGGGACCGCTTACGAGCGCTTCACCGCCACCGGACCGATCGCTCTGCTGCCGCTCGCCGGCGGGAGCTACACGGCAGTCTGGGCGCGCTCGCCCGAGCAGGCGCAGCAGGCGCTCGCGCTCACGGATGGCTCATTCCTCGGTGAGCTGCAGCGACACTTCGGCTGGCGCGCGGGCCGGCTCGTGCGCGCAGGCCGACGCGGGTCCTACCGGTTGAGCCTCACGCGCGCCTCCGCGACCATGGGCGCAAGATCGGTACTCATCGGCAATGCCGCGCAGGCGCTGCATCCGGTCGCGGGGCAGGGATTCAATCTCGGCCTGCGAGATGCGGCCGTGCTTGCCGAGATTCTCGCGGACGCCCGCTCGCGCACGGCAGGGGCCGAGACGGACCCCGGCTCGCCAGAAGTGCTTGCGCGCTTCGCGCGCGAGCGTTCCGCGGATCGCCGCGGCGTCGTGGGATTCACCGATGGCCTGGTGCGACTGTTCGGCGACTCGCGACGCCCGGTCGGCCTCGCGCGCAACCTCGGCCTGCTGCTGTTCGATCTCGCTCCGCCCGCGAAGAGCGCGCTCGCGCGCGTGAGCACCGGGTTCGGCGGACGCACGCCGCGACTTGCGCGCGGACTTGAGATCAAATGACAGCTCGCAACGGTACCGCGTCCGAAGGACTCCTCGATGTGCTGGTGATCGGCGGCGGCCTCGCGGGCGGCTGCGCCGGAGCGCTCCTTCAGCGCGCCGCGGCTCACGCTCGCCGGCCGCTCGAGATCGCAGTCCTGGAGCACGGTCGCCCGCGTGCGCCGCTGCCGGGTACGCCTTTCGAGGCGCGCGTCTCGGCGCTGTCCCGCGCGAGCGAGCGCATTCTCACGAGCGCCGGCGCGTGGGCGCACATCGCAGGCCCGCGTGCGCAGCCCTACGAACGCATGCGCGTGTGGCACCACACCGTGTCCCCGGCGAGCCCGGACGTGCTCGTGTTCGATGCGGCCGACGCTGGCGAGCCGAACCTCGGCTGGATCGCCGAGAACCGCCTGGTGCAGGCGGCCGTCGTCGAGGCGTTCGAGGCAGCGGGAGGACGTCTGATTCTCGGCGAGCTCAGCGGCCTCACCGTGCACGACCGGCAGATCGAAGCGCTGACGAGCGCCGGCACGTTCGCCGCGCGGCTGATCGTGGGTGCCGACGGCGCGCGCTCTCTCGTGCGGGAGGCGATCGGTCTCACGGCGGACAGCTCGAGCTATGGTCAAAGGGCGATCGTCGCCAATGTCTCGACCGACCGGCCGCACGAGGGCACGGCATGGCAGAGGTTCCTGCGCGCGGGCACGCTCGCCTTCCTGCCGCTCGCCGACGGCTCGAGCTCGATCGTCTGGTCAGCGGATGCCGAGAATGCCGCCGCGCTGGAGGCGGAATCCGATGTGGAATTCGAGGGCAGTCTCGAGCGGGAGTCGGACGGCGCACTCGGCTCGACGCGGCTCAATACGGAGCGCATGTCGTTTCCGCTCGTGAGGCTCGCCGCACATCGCTACACCGCGCACCGCTGCGCACTCATCGGCGATGCGGCGCACGTCGTGCACCCCCTCGCCGGCCAGGGAGCCAATCTGGGGCTTCTCGATGCCGCGTCGCTCGCCGAGGCGGTGCTCGCGGCAATCCGTGAGGACGAGGACCCGGGTGCCGAGCGCGTGCTCCGCCGCTACGAGCGCTGGCGAAAGAGCGAGACGCAGATCATGGCTGCGGCGATCGAAGCGTTCGACCGGCTGCTGGCGCACGGCGCCGGGCCGCTTGCGCGGCTCGCGCAGCACGGGCTGCGTTGGGTAAACCGCAGCCCCGAGATGAAGCGCCTCTTCATCGGCCGCGCGCTGGGTCTCACCGGGGAGCTGCCGCAGGCCGCACGGGGCTAGAAAAGCAGCAGCCTCACGCGAGAGGAATCGCGTCGAGCTTCGCCGCGCAGATGAAATCGTTCTCCGAGAGGCCCCGGACCGCATGCGTGCTGAACTCGATCCGGCACACGCCGTAGCCCACTTCGAGGTCCGGATGATG
>DASXNC010000021.1:0-1697 GCA_036495325.1 Steroidobacteraceae bacterium | reverse complement strand
CCGTCCAGGTCGCCGAGACGCTGAAGAAGCGCGCGACGCTCTTCACGGAGATCCTGCTCGCGATGGCCGCTCCGCAGCTCGCACTCATTGCGATTGCGCTTCTAGCCGCGTGGCTCGTCGTCGGACATGGCTTGAAGCCGTTGACGGGTCTCGCCGCCGCTATCGAGGCGCGCGGCAAAGAGAATCTGACGCCCGTGCCCGTGGCTGGCCTTCCGAAGGAAGCACGGGTACTCGCCTCGAAGATCAACGATCTGCTCGCTCGCGTGGAGCAAGTGCTCGCGGCGCAGCGGCGGTTCGTCGCAGACGCCGCGCATCAGCTGCGCACGCCGCTCGCGACCGTCCTGCTGCACGCCGAGCGAGCCAAACGCTCCCCCGATCGCGAATCCGCGCAATCGGCTCTACGCGGGCTGCACGCCGGCGTTGCCCGCGCCGGCCGCCTCTCCCAGCAGCTGCTCGCGCTCGCACGCGCGGAGCCTGGTGCCGCTGCTCCGCATCCGATGGCGCCGGTCGACCTCGTCGGGCTTGCGCGCGATGTAGGGGAAGAGTGGATCCCGCGGGCGCTCGAGCGGCGCATCGACTTCGGCTTCGTGGCCCCTGAAGAGCCGGTGATCGTGTCGGGCAATGCGGGGCTGCTCGGCGAGCTGATGTCGAACCTCATCGACAATGCGCTGCGCTACTCCGGACCGGCGTGCCGCGTGACGCTCTCGGTCGCGGCAGCCCCACTGCCGAGCCTCGCGGTCGAGGATGACGGGCCCGGGGTGCCGGAGACCGAGCGCGAGCGGATATTTGAGCGCTTCTATCGCGTCGCCGGCAGCGAGGCCGACGGTTGCGGATTGGGGCTCTCGATCGTGCGCGAAATCGCGACGCTGCATCGGGCCGTCGCGCGCGTCGGCGGCGGCAGCGGCGGGCGCGGCGCGCGCTTTACCGTGGAGTTTCCGCGAGCGAGCTGAGGAGACGCGGCGCGAGCTCGACGAGCGATTCCGGAGCGCAGGAAGCATACGAAGGACCTGTCCGTCGCCGCCCGAAGAGCGCACAATCGAGTTTTTGGCGGAACACTTTTTCCGGACGCATTCACTGCGTGCCGGGTTCGCGCCACGGCCCGTTTCTTGCTGCCTGCGGCGGATTTTTCCGCGGCGGGACAGGGGGGAAACATTCGCGATGATGCAATCGAACCGGCCTTCTGCTATTTCGCGCGAGACCGCGCTCGAAGCCTCCCTCGAGAGACTCGTCAATGAGCGAGACCAGGCGCGCGAAGCGCTCGCGGTCGCGGTCGCCGAGCGCGACCGCACGCAAGCAGAGTTGAGAGAGGCGGATCGGCGCACGGTGCTCGCGCGCGAGCGCCTCGATGAATTTCTCGCGACCCTCGCGCACGAGCTGCGCAATCCGCTCGCTCCGATCCGCAGCGCTGCGCAGATCGTGCGTATGGCCGAGGGGGATCACGCCACGGTGAGTGCGGCACGCGCGATCATCGAGCGGCAACTGAAGCATCTGGTGCGGCTCATCGACGACCTGGTCGATGTTTCGCGGATCACGCGCGGCAAGCTCGAGCTGAAAAGGGAGCGGGTCGATCTCGCCTCGGTCCTGCAGGCGGCCATCGAGACCAACCGGCCGCTGCTCGAAAGCAAGCAGCAGCACGTGATGATCGAGCTGCCCGCGGAGCCGCTCGTCGTCGAGGCGGACGCGACGCGCCTCGCGCA
>DASXNC010000020.1:0-3805 GCA_036495325.1 Steroidobacteraceae bacterium | reverse complement strand
CAAGGCGATGGTGTTGAGCGTGCTGCGCCGGAGCTCTCACGTGCTCGCGTTCGTTTCGGCTCGGGGTGTCGACGGGGGTACCGGCGCAGTCTATGCGCTGCTGACGCTGCCGTAGGCCGACTCGAGCTTGGTACTAGCGTGGCGCAACGAGCACCACTGCCTGCGCGGCAATCCCCTCGCGGCGACCGAGGAAGCCCAGCCGCTCGGTCGTCGTCGCCTTGATGTTGACGCGCTCCGGCGGCACCTCGATGAGTCGTGCAACCGTCGCGCGGATCTCGTCCCGGTGCTTTGCGAGCCGCGGCGCCTCCGCGAGCACCGTGATGTCGGCATTCACGACCGCGAGCCCGCGGGCCGCGAGCATCTCGAGCACTGCACGCACGAATCCGCTGCTCGCCGCTCCGCGCCATTGCGGGTCGTCGTCCCGGAAGTGCTGGCCGATATCGCCAAGCCCGCCCGCTCCGAGCAGCGCGTCGCACAGGGCGTGGAGGATCACGTCGCCATCCGAGTGAGCGAGCACGCCGTGCGTGTGCGGTACGCGCACTCCGCCGAGCATCACCGAATCCCCCGGACCGAACGCATGCACGTCGAATCCCGATCCGATCAGCATCGCGCCGGAATGTTGCATCGCATCCTGTCCTTCAGTCTCGCCGAGGAGCGCGGCGGCGAGCGCGAGGTCCGCCGTCGTCGTGATCTTGAGATTGGAGGCCGAGCCGCGCACCGCGAGCGGCCGCGCGCCCGCCCACTCGAGCGCCTGCGCCTCGTCGGTCGGTGATCGGCCGGCCTCGATTGCCGCATCGAGCGCAGCGCAGAGCGCTCCGTAGCGAAACATCTGCGGCGTCAGAGCACGCCAGAGGCCGGCGCGGTCGACCGTGCGCTCGATGCCGCCGTCGTCGGCGCACGCTTTCAAGGTGTCGGCGACGGGCGCCGCGAGCACCGCACCGTCCGGATGCCCCTCGCCCTCGGTGAGGAGGCGGTCGAGATCGGCGCGGGAGAGACAGGGCCGGGCAGCGTCGTGCACGAGTACCCAATCGCCGTCGGCCGCGCGGTCCGAGAGCGCCGCGAGAGCGCCGCGCACTGAGTGCGCCCGCTCAGGCCCTCCCTGCGCGAGGATCACCTCTTTCCCCGCCCCTGCACGCGTTGCGATCTGCGGCCAATGCCGATCGCCGGGCGCGAGCGCGACTACGAGGCCCAAGCAGCGCGGATCGCTCGCAAATGGTGCGAGCGCCCACTCGATGACGGTGCGGCCGAGGAGCCGAGCGTATTGCTTCGGGACGAGCTCTGCAGTCGCAGGATCGCGTTCGCGGAATCTCTGCCCGCTTCCGGCAGCCGGCATGACGAGCCAGTAGCGCATGTGGGCGAGGGCGCTCGTGTGACGGCGAGTGCCCGGGACCTACCGACTGGCGGTGCGCGGCGCAGGTTGCTGGATCGGCGGCATCGGCGGACGGGTCGCGCTGCGCGGCACGACCTGATAGTAAGTCTCGCCGTTGCCGATCATCCCGAGCTCGCTGCGCGCCCGCTCCTCCAGCGCGGCCATGCCGTTCTTCAAATCATGGACCTCCGCCGCGAGCTCGCGATTGCGCTGCGTCAGGCGGCCGTTGTCTGCCTGCTGAGCCGCGACCGCCGAGCGCAATCGCACGACTTCCCGTACGCCGTCATGCGACAGCCATATCCGGTACTGCAGCAGCAGGAGAGCGGTAGCGAGCGCTGCGGCGAGCCATCTCATTGGCGAGCAAGCCTAGCGCGGCCGGCCGCATTCGCAAAGGCACCCCAGCCCGCATAACGCGCGCTTGCGCCGAGCTCGGCCTCGATGCGCAGCAGCTGGTTGTACTTTGCGATCCGATCCGAGCGCGAGAGCGAGCCTGTCTTGATCTGCGTGGCAGCGGTTGCGACCGCGATATCGGCGATCGTGTGATCCTCGGTCTCGCCCGAGCGGTGGGAGACGACCGACGCATAGTGCGCCTGCTCCGCCATCGCGATCGCCGCGAGCGTTTCGGTGAGCGTTCCGATCTGGTTCGGCTTGATCAGAATCGCGTTCGCCACGTGCTTGTCGATCCCTTCCTTCAGGATACGCGTGTTCGTGACGAAGATGTCGTCGCCCACGAGCTGCAGGCGCGATCCGAGTGCATGGGTGAGCTCCGCCCATCCGTTCCAATCCGCCTCGGCCATCCCATCCTCGATGCTCACGATCGGGTAACGGTCCGCCAGGCCGGCCAGATAGCGCGTGAACTCGCCCGCATCGAAGCGCCGCCCTTCGGAGGCGAGATCGTACTCGCCATCCTGATAGAGCTCCGAGCTCGCCACATCGAGCCCGAGCGCAATGTCCTCACCGGCGCGGTAACCCGCCTGCTCGATCGCCTGCAGGATGAGACCGAGCGCTTCCTCGTTGGAGCCGAGATCCGGAGCGAAGCCGCCTTCGTCCCCGACGGCGGTCGAGAGACCGCGTCCGGCGAGCAGCTTCTTCAGTGTGTGAAAGACCTCGGCCCCATAGCGCAGCGCCTCACGGAAACTCGGCGCACCCGCCGGCAGGATCATGAACTCCTGGATGTCGAGGCTGTTATCGGCATGCGCGCCGCCGTTCACGATGTTCATCTGCGGAACCGGCAGAACGGGCGGTCGGCCCGCCAGCATGGTCGCGCCGAGATAGCGATAGAGCGGCGTCCGAGCATCGCGTGCGGCGGCATGCGCGGCCGCGAGCGATACGGCGAGAATCGCGTTCGCGCCGAGCCGCCCCTTGGTCTCGGTGCCGTCGAGCTCGATCATCGCCTGGTCGAGGCCTGCCTGGTCGCGCGGATCGCGGCCGACGAGCGCCTGACGAATGAGGGTGTTCACGTGCTCGACTGCCCGTAGGACGCCCTTGCCGTGATAACGCTTACCGTCGCCATCCCGCAGCTCGACGGCCTCGCGCGTGCCGGTGGAGGCACCGGATGGCACGGCCGCCCGGCCCATCGCCCCCGAGTCGAGCAGCACGTCGGCCTCGACGGTCGGATTGCCGCGGGAGTCGAGAATCTCGCGGCCGCGTATGTCGCTGATCTTGCTCATTTGCCTCGCTTGCCTTCCTCTGCGCTGTCTCGATTCTTTCTCGGGAGCAGGGACTCCTCCAGAGGCCGCGATTTGACGGCCGCATCGAGCGCCTGCAGCGTCGCGAGCAGCGGTTCCATCCGATCGAGCGGCCAGGCGTTCGGCCCATCCGAAAGCGCTTGCGCCGGATGCGGGTGCGTCTCCATGAATAGCCCGGCAATGCCCGCAGCGACCGCCGCGCGTGCCAGCACCGGCACGAATTCGCGCTCGCCGCCCGATGAGGCGCCCTGCCCTCCCGGCAGCTGTACCGAGTGGGTGGCATCGAATACGACCGGACAGTCGGTCTCACGCAGGATAGCGAGCGAGCGCATGTCGGAGATGAGATTGTGATAGCCGAAGGAGAAGCCGCGCTCGCAGACGAGGATCGCTTCGTTGCCGGTCGAGCGCGCTTTCTCGACGACGTTCCGCATCTCCCAGGGCGAGAGGAACTGGCCCTTTTTGATGTTCACCGGCTTACCCTGCGCCGCGACGCTCAGGATGAAATTGGTCTGCCGGCAGAGAAACGCCGGAGTCTGCAACACATCGACCACGGCTGCGGCCTCGGCGAGCGGGGTGTCCTCGTGCACGTCCGTGAGCACGGGCACGCCGATGTCGCGCTTGACGCGCTCGAGCACCTTCAAGCCCGCTTCGACCCCCGGTCCGCGGAAGCTTGCTCGGGAGGAGCGATTCGCCTTGTCGAACGATGCCTTGAAGATGAACGGTATGCCGAGCCGGCCGGTCAGTGCCG
>DASXNC010000019.1:0-5233 GCA_036495325.1 Steroidobacteraceae bacterium | reverse complement strand
TGATCCTGTATGAGTTCGGCGAGAAGATGTCGAAGTCCAAGGGCAATGTGATCGACCCGCTCGATATCGTCGACGGCATCGACCTCGAGGCGCTGCTGGCCAAGCGCACCACCGGTCTCATGCAGCCGCAGCTCAAACCGGCGATCGAGAAACACACCCGGCGCCAGTTTCCCGAGGGCATTGCGGCGCACGGCACCGATGCCCTGCGCTTCACGCTGGCGGCCCTGGCGACACCCACTCGCGAGATCCGCTTCGATCTGGCGCGGGTCGAGGGCTACCGCAACTTCTGCAACAAGCTCTGGAACGCGGCGCGCTTCGTCGCTCTGACCGTCGGCGAATCAGGTACCGCCGGCGCCTCAAACGCCGCAACCGCCGCGGCTGCCGAGGCTGCGGAGCGAGCGGATCGCGGAGCGCTTTCCGAACTCACCATCGCGGACCGCTGGATCCGTTCCCGCTTCGGCCGCGCGCTCGGTGAGGTCGAGGCGGCCCTGCGGGAGTACCGCTTCGACTACGCGGCGAACGCACTTTACGAGTTCACCTGGTACGAGCTCTGCGATTGGTACGTGGAGCTCGTGAAGCCGCTGCTCGCTTCCGACACTGCCTCTCCCGCTGCGAAGCGAGCCACGCGTCGCAATCTGCTCGAGATGATGGAGGTCCTGCAGCGCGCGCTGCATCCGATCATGCCGTTCATCACGGAGGAGATCTGGCGCCGCGTGGCGCCGCTCGCAGGCCGCGACGGACCGACCGTAATGCTCGAGCCCTACCCGCGGGCCGAGGAATTTCCCGCGGACGCCGAGGCGGACCGCGATGTCGCGTGGATCAAGTCGATCGTGCTCGCGGTGCGGCAGATCCGCGGCGAGATGAAGATCCCGGGGAGCCGGGGCGTGCCCGTGCTGCTCAGGGGCGCATCGAAGCTCGATCGCGAGAATCTCGCGCGCCATCGGCATTATCTCGAGCGCCTCGCGGGCATCGACAGCCTCGCGCTGCTCGAGTCGGGCGCGGAGGCACCCGAGGCAGCGACTGCGCTCATCGGGGAACTCGCCGTGCTCGTGCCGATGGCCGGACTCATCGATGCGGCCGCCGAGGCTGATCGCCTCGACAAGCACATCGCGCGTACGCGGCAGGACCTCGGGAAGGTGCGCGGCAAGCTCGCGAACGAGAACTTCGCGAGCCATGCGCCCGCGGAGGTCGTTGCGGCCGAGCGCGAGCGCGAAGCCGACCTCTCGCGCAGCCTTGCGGGTCTCGAAGCGCAGCTCGCCCGGGTGCGGAGGCTCCTCGACCGGCCGGGTCATGACTCGAGCTCCGCATGATCGAGGCGCTCCAGCGCGCGATCGCGGCGCTCGAATCGGTCATTCTGGGCAAACCGCATCAGGTACGGCTCTGCCTCGCGTGTTTGCTCGCGCGCGGCCATCTGCTCATCGAGGATGTTCCGGGCGTCGGCAAGACGACCCTCGCGCACGCGCTCGCGCACGTGCTCGGACTTGCCTGGCAGCGCGTGCAATTCACGAGCGATCTGCTGCCCGCCGATATCATCGGCGTGTCGGTGTTCGATCGGGCCACACAGCAGTTCAATTTCCGCCGGGGGCCGCTCTTTACGCACCTGCTACTCGCCGATGAGGTGAACCGCGCGAGCCCCCGCACGCAGAGCGCGCTTCTCGAGGCGATGGAAGAGCGTCAGGTGAGCGTCGACCTCACAACGTACCGCCTGCCCGATCCTTTCTTCGTCGTCGCGACCCAGAACCCGCACGAGGAGCTCGGCACCTTCGCGTTGCCCGAATCGCAGCTCGATCGCTTCCTCATGCGCATCACTCTCGGCTATCCGGATTCGAGCGCGGAGCGCGAGCTCCTGAGAAGCGGCGAGCGTCGCGATCTCATCCCGGCCCTGCCGGCAGCGCTCGACGCCGCCTCCGTGGTGAGTCTCCAGCAGACAGTTCGTGAGGTTCACGTCTCCGATGCGTTGCTCGACTACATCCAATCGCTCATCCGGCACACGCGCGAGCGGCCCGACATGAAGCTCGGCCTCTCCCCGCGCGCGGGGCAGGGCTTGGCACGTGCCGCGCAGGCCTGGGCCGCAATCGCGGGACGCCCCGCGGTGCTGCCGGAGGACGTGCAGGCAGTGCTGCCGGCGGTTGCGGCGCATCGCCTCGAGCTGCGCGAATCCTCCGGCACCGCCGATGCCGCCAGGCTCGCCGAAGACCTCGCGCGACGTGTTCCGGTTCCGATCTAGTCTCGAGCGCCGCATGGCGGCGTGGGCCATCGCACGGCAGGGTGTCGATGAGTTTCCGCTCCACCTGCACCGGCGGCGCCTGTACATACTGCCGACCCGCGCAGGGCTGGGTTTCGCAGTCGTCGTGTTCGGCATGCTGCTCGCGGCGCTCAACTACGGCAACGGGACGGCGCTCGGCCTCGCCGGACTCCTCGGCGGCCTGGCTCTCGTCGCGATGCATCAGTGCCATCGCAATCTCCTCGCGCTCGAGGTCTCCTCGATCGAGACGACACCCACCTTCGCAGGCGGCCGCGGACTCGTCGCGCTCACGCTCAGGAACGATTCGCGGATCGCGCGCTTGCGCGTGCAAGTCGACTCCGACGGCGCAGCGCAGCCCGCTATCGTCGACCTCGCGCCCAACGCAGGCGCGCGGGCTCTTCTGGAGGTGCCGGCCGCACGCCGCGGCAGGCTGCGAATCGAGCGCGTGCGTATTTCGACGACCCACCCCTTCGGGCTGTTCCGGGCCTGGACATGGCTGCGCGCACCGCTCGCCATCATCGTGTTCCCTCGGCCGCGCGGCTTGCGCCCGCCCCCGCCCCCGGAGGGCGTGCGGAACCACTCGAGACGTTCCGGGGGCGGCGGCGAGCAGGATGAATGGCGCGGACTGCGCGCGTTCCGTGATGGGGACTCGCCCCGGCAGGTTGCCTGGAAAGCCTACGCGCGCGGCGCGCCGCTACTCGTCAAGGAATATGCCTCGAGCGGGACCGGGCAGCGTCTGTTCGACTTCGGACGGCTGCCCGGAATTGACAGTGAGTCGCGCCTCGAGCAACTCGCACGCTGGATCGTCGATGCCGAGGCGCGCGGAGAGCGCTACGGCCTCGTGCTGCCCGGCGGCGCCTTCGCCGCGGATCGCGGCGCGGAGCATCGCCGCCGCGCGCTCACCGCGCTCGCGCTCCACGGGCTCGAGGCGGCGTGATGGCTCGCGCCGCTGCGGCAGCTCGCGGCGTGCCTCAGGCACCGCGCGGCGCCGCGCTGCGCCCGCTCACCTGGACCGCCGCCGCATTCCTCGGCGGCGTCCTGCTGCACCTCGGGCGCGTACCGGTCTGGACGATCTTCGCTGCCTGTCTCTGCGCCGCATGGTCGCTCGCAGGCAATGCCCGACGCGTGCCGCTACCCGGCAAGAGCCTGCGCATCGCGATGGCCATTGCACTCGTCGCGGCCGTGCTCACGATGTTCCGCACGCTGAACGGGCTCGAGGCCGGCACGGCATTGCTCACCGCGATGGGCTCGGTGAAGCTGCTCGAGACCGCGACGCGCCGCGATCGCTACGTCGTGATTGCCGCCGCGCTCTATCTGCTGCTCGCGGCGGCGCTCGACGCGCAGGACCTGCCGTTGCTGCCGATTTATGCGGCACATGCCTGGCTCTGCTCAGTAGCGCTCGCAATCAACGCGCATCCCGAGAGCCCGCTCGGTGGCCGAGCCGCCGCGAGGCTCGCCGCGCGCGGCCTCCTCATCGCTCTGCCGCTCGCGGTACTCGTGTTCCTGTTTTTCCCGCGTCTCGCCGGCTCGCTCTGGGCTCTGCCCGCACCGGGCCGCGCGGTGACCGGTCTCAGCGATACGCTCACACCGGGGTCCATCTCGGAGCTCATCGAGTCGAGCGCGCCCGCGTTCCGCGTTTGGTTTGACGGCGCACCGCCGCCTGCTGCCGAGCGCTACTGGCGTGGGCCGGTACTCGAGGAGTTTGACGGCGCGACCTGGTCCCGCCCGCCGCCCTGGGAGCTCGGGCCGCCCCGCGGTGTCACGCCGCTCGGGCGCGCATACCCCTATCGCATCGCGCTCGAGCCGAGCGTGTATCGCTGGGTCTTCGCGCTCGATACGATCGCCGCCGCGCCTCCTGCGCTCCAGGCGCGCCTCATGCCCGATCACGTGCTCGTGAGCGAGCGCCCGCTCATCGAGCCCGTGACCTACGAGGCCATCTCGTACACGCGCGCGCGCGATGCCGACCCCCTCGCCGCGCGCATCCGCAAACGGGATGTGACGCCGCCGCACGGAAATCCGCGCACTCTTGCCCTCGCACACCGCCTGCGCGAAGAGGCGGCGAGCGAGGCCGGCTTCGTGGACGCCTCCCTCGAGTTCCTGCGCCGGGGCGGCTTTCGCTACACGCTCACTCCGCCGCGGCTCTCGGGCGATGAGGTCGATGAGCTCCTGTTCGTGACGCGGCAGGGATTCTGCGGCCACTATGCCTCAGCGTTCGCGACCCTCATGCGCGCCGGAGGCGTGCCGGCGCGAGTCGTCACGGGCTATCTCGGCGGCGAATGGAATCCGATCGGTCGCTATCTGCTCGTACGCCAGTCCGATGCGCACGCCTGGGTGGAGGTGTGGCTCGAGGGCCGCGGCTGGACGCGCATCGATCCGACGGCGGCGGTCGCGCCCGAGCGCCTGACACGCGATTTGCTGGACATTCTGCCGGCGGCCGGCTCCCCTGCCGAGCGACTACTGCTCGCGATGCGCTGGCTCACCTCGGCCCAACAGCTCTGGGATGCGGCGAACGCCTGGTGGACGACCACGATCGTCGATTTCGATCTGAACTCTCAGCTCGCACTGCTTGCGCGGCTCGGCGTCCGGGCCCCGGGACTCGGCGAGCTCGCCGCGGCGCTCGCGCTCGCGCTCTGCACGTGGCTTGCGGCGAGTGCCTGGCATTACGGCCGTCCCAAGCCCGCGCGCCGCGCGGACCGACTGGCGCTCGCCTATGGCCGCCTCTGCGGCAAGCTCGCCCGCGCGGGCGCAGCCCGCAAGTCGTACGAGGGGCCGCTCGCCTTTGCCGACTCGATTGCGCAGCGCCATCCGCAGCTCGCGCGGCGCGTGCGCCCGCTGCTCGAGGAATACGCGGCGCTACGGTACGGACCCGCCGCGACCGTCGACGCCCGGCGCATCGTCGACTTCCAGCGCGCCGTGGCACGCTGGCGCCCGTAGGAAGCTCTTGTTTACCTCTAAGTTATAGGCATACAATACCTCTAACGGAGAGGT
>DASXNC010000018.1:0-3529 GCA_036495325.1 Steroidobacteraceae bacterium | reverse complement strand
GGCCGTCGCGCTTTCCGTCGGCGGCGGGGTGGCAACCGCGCTCTCCGTGAGCGCCGTTCGTTTGAGAGTTCTCACCGAGGCCGAGCGGAGGGCTTACTGGCATTCGGGCGAGCCGCGCGACAAGGCGGGCGGGTATGCGATCCAGGGGCTCGGAGCGGTGTTCGTCGAACGCTTAAGCGGCAGCTATTCCGGCGTGATGGGGCTTCCCCTTTTCGAGACGGCGCAGCTGCTCGAGGCGGCGGGAATCCAGTGCGGGCCGCAGGGGCAGACCGGGGCGTGAACGACTTCGCCACACGGCCTGGCGCGCCCGCCGACACTGGCGTTGCCCCTGCGGCAACACAGGGCAACGCGAGCCCCGGCGCCGGCGCCTTCGCAACGCCCGCGAGCGGCTCCGGCGCGGAGATTTTCGTGAACGTCGGTCCCCGCGAGACGCGCGCGGCACTCATCGAGGGCGGTGCGCTGCAGGAGCTGCACGTGGAGCGCGCGAGCCGCCGCGGCCTCGTCGGGAATCTCTACAAGGGCCGCGTCTCGCGCGTGTTGCCGGGCATGCAGGCCGCCTTCGTCGACGCGGGGCTCGAACGCACGGCGTTCCTGCACGTCGCAGACATCGCGCTCGCCCGGCCGGAGGACACGATAGTCAACGTTCCCGCGGTCGACGACATCCGACGCCTGGTGAGCGAAGGGGACGAGATCCTCGTGCAGGTCGTGAAGGACCCGATCGGTACCAAGGGAGCGCGGCTCACGACTTTCATCGCGCTGGCCTCGCGCCATCTGGTTTATCTGCCGCGCGGCGAAGGGATCGGAGTGTCCGCGCGGATCGAGGAGGAGAGCGAGCGGCTGCGGCTCAAATCCGCAGTCGCGGGTCTCATTCAGCCGGCCGTGGCCGGCGGATTCATCGTGCGCACGGCCGCGCAGGGGACGTCTACGGAAAGTCTGCGCGAGGACATGCGCTATCTCGCGAAGCTCTGGGAGCACGTGCGGGTCCGCGCGGCCGAGACCGCATCGGGAGCGATCGTGCACGCGGACCTGCCGCTTGCACTGCGCATCCTGCGCGACGAGCTCGGGCGCGGGGTCGGGCGGGTGCTCGTCGATTGCCCGCGCGAGCATGCCCGCATGTCCGAATTCGCCGCGACGTTTCTCGGAAGTGCCGCAGCGCGGCTCGAGCTGTACTCGGGGCCGCGGCCGATTTTCGATCTGCATGGCATCGAGGAGGAGGTCGCACGCGCGCTCGACCGCAAGGTGCCGCTCAAATCGGGCGGTCATCTCGTTATCGATCAGACCGAGGCGATGACGACGATCGACGTGAACACGGGCGCGTACGTCGGACATCGCAATCTCGAAGAGACGATCTTCCGCACGAATCTCGAGGCGGCGCTCGCGATTGCGCGGCAGCTGCGTCTCCGCAATCTCGGCGGCATCATCATCATCGATTTCATCGACATGACCGACGAGTCCCACCGCCGGCAGGTGCTCGCCGCACTCGAGCGCGCACTCGCAGCGGATCGTGCGCAGACGCGGATCGTGAGCCTCTCGCCGCTCGGCCTCGTCGAGATGACGCGCAAGCGCACGCGCGAGAGCCTTCAGCACCTGCTCTGCATGCCGTGCCCGAGCTGCGAGGGACGGGGGTTCGTGAAGACGCCGGAGAGCGTGTGCCAGGACATCTTCCGCGAGGTCGTGCGCCAGAGCCGCCAGTTCTCGAGCCGCGAGCTGCTCATTCTCGCCCACCAGGACGTGATCGACCTGCTCCTCTCGGAGGAATCCGCGACGCTCGCGGAGCTCACCGGCCAGATCGGCCGGCCGATTCGTCTGCAGGTGGAGGCGCTTTACGGCGCCGATCAGTACGACGTCGTTCTTGTATGAAGGTAGCGTCGACGTGAAGGTCGCCGCCTTGCAGATGACCTCGGGACCGGACGTGGCGGCAAACCTCGCCGTCGCGCAGGCGCTGCTCGCGGACGCGGCGGCGGCCGGTGCGCGCCTGGCGGCGCTGCCTGAGAACTTCGCGTTCATGGGGCTCGAGGACGCCGACAAGCGCAAAGTGGCCGAGGACGACGGGGAGGGTCCCATCCAGGCTGCGCTCGCCGAGACGGCGCGCCGGCTCGGGCTGTGGATCATCGCCGGGACGGTTCCGCTGCGTCTGTCCGGGGAGGGACGCGTTGCCGCCGCATCCCTGCTGTACGACGATCAAGGTCGCAGGGTCGCGCGCTACGACAAGATCCACCTGTTCGACGTCGAGCTTCCTGGGCGACAGGAGACCTACCGCGAATCGGCGAACATCGCGCCGGGAAATGTCGCTGTCGTCGTCGAAACCCCCGCGGGAAGGCTCGGCCTGTCGGTGTGCTACGACGTGCGTTTTCCAGAGCTGTACCGGGCACTGAGCCGCGCTGGGGCGCAGCTCTTCAGCGTGCCCTCCGCATTTACCGGCCCGACCGGGCGGGCGCACTGGGAGACACTGCTGCGCGCCCGCGCCATCGAAAACCTCTGCTTCGTCATCGCTCCCGCTCAATCCGGCATCCACCCGAGCGGCCGTGAAACTTACGGCGACACCCTCATAGTGGATCACTGGGGACGGGTGCTGCGCCGCCT
Organism: Steroidobacteraceae bacterium; assembly: GCA_036495325.1. Lineage (GTDB taxonomy): Bacteria > Pseudomonadota > Gammaproteobacteria > Steroidobacterales > Steroidobacteraceae > JASHUC01. The sequence continues at coordinate 946 of DASXNC010000018.1, read as the reverse complement.
GCCGCGCGGCCGTGGGATCGTCGTGTGCGACCTCGACCTCGAGCGGCAGGCTGAGGCTCGCGCAGCCTTCCCCGCCCTGACACATCGGGTGATGTAATCTGGCCTCACGGCCAAGAGGAGACAGTCGAGATGGACAATGCGGGAAGCCCCGATCCGCTTGCGATGGCGCGCGAGCTCATCCTGCGTCCGAGCGGGCTCGATGACACCCTGCTCGATCAGGTCGTGGGCCAGGTGCTCACGCATTCGGTCGATGCCGCGGACCTGTACTTCCAGCTCGCGCACGAGGAGTCGTGGGCGCTCGAGGACGGGATCGTGAAGGAGGGGACCGCCGCAATCGAGCAAGGCGTCGGCGTGCGTGCACTCGCCGGCGAGAAGACCGGGTTCGCCTACTCAGACGAGATCATGCTGCCGGCGCTCGAGGAAGCCTCGCGAGCTGCCCGCGCCATCGCGAACCGCGGCCAGGACCGCGCCGTACAGGCGTGGCACCCGCGAGCGGGCCATAGGCTTTACCTGCCGGTCGATCCGGTCGCCTCGCTCACGGATGCAGACAAGGTCGCCTGGCTCGAGCGGGTGGATCGCGAGACGCGCGCGCTCGACCCGCGCGTGGTGCAGGTCATGGCGAGTGTCACCGCCGTTCAGGAAATCGTGCTGATCGCCAACAGCGACGGCGAGCTCGCGGCCGACGTACGGCCGCTCGTGCGCTTCAACGTCTCGGTGATCGTCGAGCAGAACGGCCGGCGCGAGCAGGGGTATGCGGGTGGTGGCGGTCGCTTCACCCTCGCCGATCTCGTGGCTCAGGACCGTCCGATCGCCCTCGGGCGCGAGGCGGTCCGGCAGGCGCTCGTCAACCTCGAAGCGATTCCGGCTCCGGCGGGTCTCATGACCGTCGTGCTCGGTCCCGGCTGGCCCGGCGTGCTACTGCACGAGGCGATCGGCCATGGCCTCG
>DASXNC010000017.1:0-2540 GCA_036495325.1 Steroidobacteraceae bacterium | reverse complement strand
GACAGCAATCGTGGAGGGACTGGCGCAACGGATCGCCTCGGGCGATGTACCCGAAACCCTGATGGGCAAGCGGCTCCTCACGCTCGACATCGGCTCCCTCGTCGCTGGGACAAAGTATCGAGGTGAGTTCGAGGAGCGCCTGAAGGGGGTGCTCAACGACCTCGCCAAGCAGGAAGGCAGCATCATCCTTTTCATTGACGAGCTGCACACGGTCGTCGGCGCGGGGCGCGCGGAAGGCTCGATGGATGCGGGCAATATGCTCAAGCCCGCGCTCGCCCGCGGCGAGCTGCATTGCATCGGCGCGACGACCCTCGATGAGTACCGCAAGTACATCGAGAAAGACGCCGCGCTCGAGCGCCGCTTCCAGCGCGTGCTCGTCGCTGAGCCCTCCGTGGAGGACACGATCGCGATCCTGCGAGGACTGCAGGAGCGGTACGAGGTGCATCACAACGTCGATATCACCGACCCTGCGATCGTCGCCGCCGCGACGCTCTCGCACCGCTACATCACCGACCGACAGCTGCCGGACAAGGCGATCGATCTGATCGACGAGGCGGCCGCGCGCATTCGCATGGAGATCGACTCCAAGCCCGAGGCGCTCGACCGGCTCGAGCGCCGCATCATTCAGCTGAAGATCGAGCGGGAGGCGCTCAAAAAGGAGCAGGACGAGGCGTCGCGCAAGCGTTTGAAGACGCTCGAGGAAGGCCTGCGCGACCTCGAGAAGCAGTACGCCGATCTCGAGGAAGTGTGGAAATCCGAGAAGGCGACGTTGCAGGGCGCGGCGCAGATCCGGGCCGACCTCGATCGGGCGCGCACGGAGCTCGATGCGGCGAGGCGCGCGAACGACCTCGGTCGGATGGCGGAGCTGCAGTACGGGCGCATTCCCGAGCTCGAGAAGCGGCTCGCCGAGGCGCTTGCCGCGGAGAAGAAGGAAACTCACCTCGTCCGCAATCGCGTGACGGAGGAGGAGATCGCCGAGGTGGTCTCCAAATGGACCGGAATCCCCGTCGCGAAAATGCTCGAGGGCGAGAAGGAGAAGCTCCTGCGCATGGAGAGCGAGCTCGAGAAGCGGGTGGTGGGCCAGGACGAAGCCGTGCGCATCGTCTCGGATGCAATCCGCCGCTCGCGCGCGGGCCTCTCCGATCCGCGCCGGCCGAACGGCTCGTTCCTGTTCCTCGGCCCCACGGGAGTCGGTAAGACGGAGCTCTGCAAGGCGCTCGCCGACTTCCTGTTCGACACCGAGGATTCGCTGGTCCGCATCGACATGTCGGAGTTCATGGAGAGGCACTCGGTCGCGCGCCTCATCGGGGCGCCTCCCGGCTATGTCGGGTACGAAGAGGGCGGATATCTCACGGAGGCGGTGCGCCGCCGCCCGTATTCGGTGATCCTGCTCGATGAGGTCGAGAAGGCGCATCAGGACGTGTTCAACGTTCTTCTTCAGGTGCTCGACGACGGCCGCTTGACGGACGGGCAGGGCCGGACGGTGGATTTCCGCAACACCGTCATCATCATGACCTCGAACCTCGGGTCGAACGTCATCCAGGAGTTCGTGGGCGCGCAGAACTACACGCGCATGCGCACGGCCGTGATGGAGATCGTGCAGCAGAGCTTCCGTCCGGAGTTCATCAATCGCATCGACGACATCGTCGTGTTCCGTCCGCTCGGCACGGACCAGATCCGGCGCATCGTGGATATCCAGCTCGCGTTCCTGCGCAAGCGCCTGGCGGATCGTTCGATGGAGCTCGACCTGGATGACCGCGCTCGCGACCTGCTCGGCGAGGCGGGCTATGACCCGGTCTACGGGGCGCGCCCGCTCAAGCGCGTTATCCAGCAGCAGATCGAGAACCCGCTCGCGCAGCAAATCCTCAAGGGCGACTTCGGCCCAGGGGACAGCGTGCAGGCGACGGTTCGCGACGGACGTCTCGTTTTCGAGAAGTCGGTCAAGAAGGCCGCTTGATACCCGCCTTGCCGGGTGCTGCCGGGCAGCGCCGAGCCGGGCGTGGGCGGCCGGCGGGCGAAAGATCTCCGCGGCCCCCGTACTACGCCCGAGCAGGCTACGGCCAAGCAGGTATAATTTGTCTCGGGCTCAAACAATTCCGACTGAAGATCGCTATGCCGTTCTACGAATACGAGTGCCAAAGCTGCAAGTTCTACAGCGAAGTGATGCAGAAGATCACCGATCCGCCGCTCAAGAAGTGTCCTTCTTGCGGCAAGAACACCATGAAGAAGCTCATCTCGGCGCCGAATTTCCGCCTGAAGGGCGCCGGCTGGTACGAAACGGACTTCAAGTCGGAGCAGGAGACGAAGCGAAACCTCGCCGAGGCGGAGAAGGCCGAGAAGGAAGCGAAGGCGCCGGAGAGTACCGAGAAACCTGCCGAGGGCGCCAAGCCTGCCGAGGCCGCCAAGGCGGCCGAGGCGAAGCCGAGCGAAGCGAAATCGGCGGCGCAAGCCGGCCGCGCGGGTCGGCGCGGAGCTGCGGTTTCGGGCCGGTCGGCCGCTTCGGCGTCGGGCTCTTCTCGAGGTGCGCAGTCGGCCCGCGG
>DASXNC010000016.1:0-4418 GCA_036495325.1 Steroidobacteraceae bacterium | reverse complement strand
ATCGAAGTTCTCCTGCCCGCCGTGGGTCTCGTGCATCCGGTGTTCGACACGCAAATCGCCGCTGCGCTCGCCGGACTCCCCGCGCAGATCGGCTATGCCGAGCTCGTCCGCCGTCGTCTCGGCATCGAGCTCGACAAGGCTCATACACGCGCCGATTGGTCGGCGCGGCCTCTCGCACCCGAGCAGCTCTCCTACGCGCTCGACGATGTTCGCTACCTGCTGCCGCTTTCCGAGCAGCTGACCGCCGAGCTCGAGCGTCTCGGACGCAGCGGCTGGCTCGCCGAGGAGCTCGCTGCGCTCGCCGACGTGCGCACATATCAGGTCGAGCCCGCTGAGGCCTGGATGCGCTTGAAGGGACTGCGCGGACTCGACGCGGCTCGATTGCGCCTCGCGCGCGAGCTCGCAGGCTGGCGCGAGCGGCGCGCCATCGCGCGCAACCGACCCCGCGGATGGATTCTCGACGATGCGGCGCTCAGGGAGATCGTGCTTGCCGCGCCGCGCTCGCTCGCGCAACTCACTGCGATACCTGGCATGCCCCCCGGAGTGGTCAAGCACTGCGGCGCCGAGATTCTGGATCGTGTGCGCGCGGCGGACTTGCCGGATGAGCTTCCAGCAGTCAATCTGCGGGGCCGGCCGGATCGCGCGAAAGCGGCGCTGCTCGAGAAGCTGAGCGCCATCCACCGGGCTACGGCGTCGGAACTGTCGCTGAGCCCGGAGGTGCTCGCGACGCGTCGCGATCTGGAGCGGCTAGCGGAGGGGCGCCAGGACGGGCCTCTCCTCACCGGATGGCGCCGCATAGCCGTCGGCGAGCGACTGCTCGCCGCGCTGTGAGGCAGGCGCATCGACGTCACGAGGTACGCGATGTCTTCCAAACCGATTGAAGTCCAACGCGATCTCGAGCAGCGCCTCACCGAGGAGCGCGCGCTGCGCGAGGGCGCCGAGCGCGCGAGCCGGATGAAGGATGAGTTCCTCTCCACTCTCGGCCACGAGCTGCGCGCGCCGCTCAACGCAATCCTCGGCTGGTCGCGGCTCATGGAGACCGGACGGCTCGGGCAGGATGAGGTGCGCCGCGGCGGCGAGACCATTGCGCGCAACGTGCGCACGCTCGCACAGCTGGTGGACGACCTGCTCGATCTTTCCGGCATGGTGAGCGGAAAGATCCGCCTCGACGCGGAGGAGACCGACATCCTGGAGATCATCGAGGCGGCGCTCGAGAAGCTGCAGAGCACCGCCGAGGCGAAGGGCGTCGGGCTCGGCAAGGCGCTGCCCGAGGGCGCGTGCCTCGTCTTCGGCGACCCACACCGACTCCAGCAGGTCGTGTGGAACATGTTGAGCAATGCCATCAAGTTCACCCCGCGCGGCGGTACGGTCACGGCGACGCTCGCGCGCATCGACGGGAACTGGGAGGTGCTCATCGAGGATACGGGCATCGGACTCGCGCCCGAGCGGCTGCCGTTCGTGTTCGATCCGTTCCGCCAGAACGATCCGTCGAGCCGCCGCGAATATCCCGGACTGGGCCTCGGGCTAGCGATCGCCAAGCAGATCGTCGAGCTGCACGGCGGCCGAGTGTGGGCCACGAGCGGCGGTGAAGGCTGCGGCGCGACGTTTCACTTCGTGCTGCCGCGCGTCGCACCGCGCGAGCAGAACGGGCACAGCGGTCACCGCGTTCGCGAGCAAAGCCCTCTCGACCTGCAGGGCGTGCGCGTGCTCGTCGTCGACGACGAGGCGGATACGCTTGAGCTCACGCGGCGTGTGCTCGGCGCCTATCGCGCGCTCGTGCTCACGGCGACGTCCGCCGACGCCGCGCTCGCGATCCTCGACGGATTCCCGGCCGACGTGCTGATCTCCGATCTCGCGATGCCGGGCCGCGACGGCTATGAGCTCATTCGCTCGATCCGCCGCACCGTCGGCCCGGACCGGCTGCCCGCCGCGGCGCTCACCGCGTTCGCGCGGCCCGAAGACGCCGTGCGTGCGCACGATGCCGGCTTCCAGATGCACCTCGCAAAACCGGTCGAGCCTGACGAGCTCGTGCGCATAGTCGCGAATCTGGCGGGGCGGGGAGTCTGAGCGGGTGTAGGAGCCAGGGCTCCTAGAGCGGCAGCTTCTCGAGCGCCGCCTCGACCCGCGCCGTCACCTCATCGACCTCGCCCTGCGCAGACACCTTCTGCAGGATGCCGCGGCGCGCGTAGAAATCGACGAGCGGCCGTGTCTTCTCCTCGTATACCCGCAGCCGCTCGGCGGCCGTCGCCTCGTTGTCATCGGGCCGCTGGTAGAGATCGTGCGGCCCGCCGCTCACAGGGCATGTCTCTCCGGGTTCGGGGGGCGAGGTGACCACGTTGAAGACGCGTCCGCAGCGCCGGCAGGTTCGCCGGCCGGAGATGCGGCGGATGAGCTCCGCCCGATCGACTTCCAGCTCGATGACCGCATCGAGCGGCTGCCCGATCTCGGCGAGCAGCTGATCGAGCTCGCGCGCCTGCGCGAGGTTGCGCGGAAAGCCGTCGAGAATGAACCCGCGCGTCGCATCCGGCTCCGCGAGGCGCTCACGGATCATCGCGAGCACGATCTCATCGGAGACGAGCTGACCGGCATCCATGGCAGCCTTCGCTTTGAGTCCGAGAGCGCTGCCCTTGTCGCGGGCGGCGCGCAGCAAATCGCCCGTCGAGACCTGCGGAATGGGATGGCGCTCGATGAGACGCTGGGACTGGGTCCCCTTGCCGGACCCCGGGGCCCCTAACAGGATGATCCGCATGAAGTCAACCGAAGACTGAACCCTCGGGACGAGGGCTCGCCACGTTACCGGCCGCGCGACGGGAGGTCAATTAAGCGGATTTTGGCTATTCTGTGCGGCCCCGGGCCATCAACTCACTCATCCGAAGAAGCCGAGCCATGCCCAGCCGCACCCGCACGCACAAGCCCGCGACTCGACGCGCCTCCAGACGCGCGAAGCGCACCGCGCAGCCTCAGCGCAAGGCGCAGCCTCGGCGCAACGCGTTCTACGCTCAGTCGGGCGGCGTGTCGGCGGTGATCAACGCCTCCGCTTGCGGCGTGATCGAGACGGCGATGCGGCGCACCGACCGGATCGGCAAGTTGTACGCCGGCCGGCACGGCATCATCGGCGCTCTCACCGAAGATCTGATCGACGTGAGCCGGGAGACTCGCGAGACGATCCGAGGCTTGAGGTACACGCCGGCGGGCGCTTTCGGCTCGGCGCGCTTCAAGCTCAAGGGTCTCGAGCAGAACCGCGCGGAGTACGAGCGGCTCATCGAGGTGTTCCGAGCGCACGACGTCGGGTACTTCTTCTATAACGGCGGCAACGACTCGATGGACACCGCGCTCAAGGTCTCTCAGCTCGGGAGCGAGCTCGGCTATCCGATCACCTGCGTGGGCGTGCCGAAGACCGTGGACAACGATCTGCCACACACCGACTGCTGTCCCGGTTTCGGCTCCGTTGCCAAGTACATCGCCGTCTCCACGCGCGAGGCAGGTCTCGACGTGGCCTCGATGGCCCGCACGTCGACGAAGGTCTTCGTGCTCGAGGTGATGGGCAGACACGCCGGCTGGATCGCAGCAGCCGGCGGCCTCGCGGGGCGCAAGAGCGGAGATCCTCCGCACATCATCCTGTTCCCCGAGATCGCGTTCGATCGCCAGCGCTTCCTCGACAAGGTGAAGCAGTGCGTGACCGACTTCGGCTATTGCGTCATCGTCGTCTCGGAGGGCGCGGCGTACCCCGACGGGCGCTTCCTGGCGGAGGCGGGCACGAAGGACGCCTTCGGCCACACGCAGCTCGGAGGTGTCGCGCCGGTCGTCGCGGAAATGATCCGCGAAGCCCACGGCTACAAGCATCACTGGGCAGTTGCCGACTACCTGCAGCGCGCGGCACGCCACATTGCCTCCAAAGTCGACGTCGAACAGGCATACGCTGTGGGCAAGGCGGCTGTCGAGCTTGCGCTCGAGGGCGCGAACGCCGTGATGCCGGTGATCCTGCGTAAGTCCTCGCGACCGTACCGGTGGACGGTCGGTCACGTGCCCTTGAGCGCGGTTGCGAATCAGGAGAAGAAACTTCCGCGCGACTTCATCACCGAGGACGGCTTCGGCATCACGGAGCCCTGCCGCCGCTATCTCGAGCCGCTCATTGCCGGCGAGGACTACCCGCCCTATCGGGACGGGCTTCCGGCGTACGTTAAGTTGAAGGGTGTGGCGGTGCGCAAGAAGCTCGCGACGAGCTTTCAGGTCTGACGCGCGGAACGCAAGGCCAGACGAGAGCGACGCGCTCGTGTGGTATAGTCGCGCGCCTTTTTGGGGCGCCGGGCGGCCGCCTGTCGCCGCCTCGAAAACTACAAGTCATTGAGCGAGGAACTCCCGATGGACGCCAGTAGCTGGCTGTGGCTCGCGATTGCGGCCGGTATTTTCGCTGTGCT
>DASXNC010000015.1:0-3732 GCA_036495325.1 Steroidobacteraceae bacterium | reverse complement strand
CGCCGCCGGGCGTGCCGATCGACTACTGGCTCGGGCGGAACCTCCGCGGACCGGTCAGCCTCGAGATTCGTGACGCGGAAGGAAGGCTCGTGCGCGGCTTCAGCTCGGACGAGAAGCCGCAGACCGTACGGGCCGAGCGGTACTTCGAGGAGGACTGGCTCAAACCAGAACTGAGGCTCGCCGCGAGTCCCGGCATGCACCGCTTTGTCTGGAATCTGCGGCGCGAGCGCCCGCGAGCCATCCGTTACGAGTACAGCATCCGCGCGATTTTCGGCGAGGACACCCCGACCGAGGTGGAGGGCGCCTTCGTGCTCCCGGGGCGCTACACCGTCGAGCTGAAAACTGCAGGCGGTGCGTACCGTGCGCCGCTCACGGTGCGCCTCGATCCGCGCGTCAAGGCGAGCGAAGCGGATCTCGTCGCGCTCGATCTCTTCACGCGCGAGCTGGATGAGGACCTCGAGCAGGCCGCGGTCGCAGATACGGAGCGAGAAAGTGCGCATGCAGCGCTCGATGAGCTCGCTAAACGTTTGCACGGCGACGCCGCGCATCCGGCGTTGGTCGAGCAAGTCGTCTCGCTTGCTCAGGCGACGCGCGCAGCGTCCGACAGTGAAGGACTCGGCGCCGCGAGCACTGTGCTGAGTGCAATCGACGCCGATGCGGAGAGCGCCGACCGGGCACCGACGCAGGGGCAGCGTCACGTGGCCTCGCAGTACTCCACTGCGCTGCGTAAAGCGGTGCTCGCCTGGCGGGAGCTCCGCGACCATCAGCTCGCGGTACTCGATGCGCGACTCCGAGCCGCGGGCCTGGCGACGCTCGGGGAGCCGCCCGCTGCACGTGCGTCACTAGGGCAATAAAAGCCTTGACAATGACAGCCTAGGCAAGTAACCTTCGCGCCATGGCATCTTCGGCAAATCGAAAGGCATCTGACGCACCTCTCTCCGAGGTGTACGAGGCCGAGTCGTACGAGCCCCGCAAGGCGGTCGGATATCTCGTGAACCGCCTGCGGGAGGAGATGGGCGCTTCGCTCGAACGCAGGTTCGCGGCGCACCCGGAGCTTGCTGCGCTCGAGCTGAGCTGGCCGCAGTTTCGGATCATCGCGACGATCGCGGTGGATTCCGAGGCCAAGTCGGCCTCGAGTCTCTGCAAGAGCGTGTCCTACGATGCGGGCGCCATGACTCGTATGGTCGATCGGCTGGAGAGCAAGGGCCTCATCCGCCGCGAGCGTTGCCCGAATGACCGGCGGCTCGTGTATCTCGAGCTCACCGAGGCGGGGCGTTCGGTGTGGCCGATCATGATGGAAATCACGCGTCAGGCGCTGAACGGCCTCTTGCGCGGCTTCACAAAGGCCGAGGCACGCCAGCTCGAGGGCTTTCTGCGACGCATGCTGGAGAACGTCTGAAGGTTTTTTTGAGTCTTTAGTTGCCTAGGCATTCGTAGCCCAGACATTGACAGCCGAAGCAGGGAAGGCGCGGGGACGCCAGGAGGGCGGCAAGTAAGGGGAACGAACATGACCGAAAGAGTCGCCCACTGGATCGCTCAAAGCTGGGATGAGCTGCGCCTCATCGCGCCGTACGCCGCCGCCGCGCTCGTCTCGGGCGGATCGGTCAGCTCCGTAATGGTCGCCCTGGTGTGGCTCTTTCAGCATCGCCACCACACGACTGAGCCGCGCACATGAGCGCGCAGAGGAGAGGAGCCAGGGCCGGCGTCATCGCGGCGGCGCTCGCCGCGCTTTCGGTCAGCGCGCTCTCGGGCTGCGCGACGAGCGGCGGGCTCGCGCCTCGCGCGCATCTCGCCAGCGCCGATCATCTCGCCGCATCTCAAACACTGAGCCGTGCCGAGATCGGACAGACGTGGCCGGCGCAGCAGTGGTGGACCTCGCTCGGCGACCCACAGCTCGATCGCTTGATCGAGGCAGGGCTCGACGGCAGCCCGAGCTTGCAGGTGGCGCAGGCTCGAATGCGGCTCGCGCTCGCGGCCGCGAGATCGGCGCGGGCGGCGCGTTTTCCGCAGATCGATGTCGGCGGCTCGAGCACTCGCGAGCTGTACCCGAGCCATTCGTTCATCCCCCCACCGTATGCTGGAACGTGGAACACGCTCAATGAGCTTTCCTCGACGCTCAACTTCGAGATCGATTTCTGGGGCAAGAACCGCGCGGCGTACGAACAGGCGCTCGGCGAGAGCCGCGCCGCCGCGCTCGACGCCGAGGCCGCGCGCATCGCGCTGTCTGCGGCCATCGCGCACACCTACATTGCGCTCGAGCGCGGTTATCTGGAGCGCGACGTGACACGAACGCTGCTCGAGGAGCGCCGCCAGATCTACGATCTCACGCGCGAGCGCAACACCGCGGGAATCGATTCACGGCTCGAAGTGAAGCAGGCGGAATCCGCGCTACCGGACGCCGAGGAGCGCCTCACCCAACTCGATGAGGCGATCGACCTCACCCGGAACGCGCTCGCGGCGCTCGTGGGACAGGGGCCGGATCGTGGCCGCAGCATTGCGCGCCCCGCGCTCGCTGCGCTTCCCGATGTGCGGCTCCCGAGCCGCCTGCCGGCCGAGCTGCTCGGGCGCCGCCCGGACATTCTTGCGCTGCGCTGGCGCGTCGAGTCGGCTCAACACGGCATCGCGAGCGCGAAGGCGGACTTCTATCCGAATGTCGACCTCACCGCGCTCGCGGGATTCGAGGCGCTGGGGATGGGCGCGTTCTTCGCCGCGGCGAATCGCGAGGTCAGTGCCGGACCAGCGGTCACGCTGCCGATTTTCGATGCCGGCCGGCGGCGAGCGAATCTCGCCGCGCGTGATGCCGAATACGACATCGCGGTCGAGCAGTACGAGCAGGCGCTCGCCGATGCGCTGCGCGACGTGGCGGACCAGCTCACATCGCTCCGGAGCATCGCCGAGCAGCGCTCGGAACAGCGCGACGGCCTCGCGACCGCGCAGGACGCTTATGACCTCGCGCTCCTGCGCTACCGGGACGGCGTGGGCAATTACCTGCAGGTGCTCACGACGCACGAGCAGCTGCTCGCGCAGCGCGAGCTCGACGCAGATCTCCGCGCGCGTGCCTGGGATGTGTCCGTCGATCTCGAGCGCGCGCTCGGCGGAGGCTTCGTGCCGAGCTCTGCCGAGCAACCGCCGCCGATCGCGGCGCGGTGACGTACGGGATTGAATCGTTTTTGGACGGAGAACGGAAATGAGCACCGAACGGGATGTGTCGAAGGTCGCCAGGTGGAGCAATCCTCGCTGGAAATGGCTCTCGATTGCGGCCGCCGCATTCCTCGCCTGCGGCGCGGCCTATCTCGCGTACTGGCTCACTGATGCACGCTGGCACGTGACGACCGACGACGCCTATGTCGACGGAAACGTCGTGGAGATCACGCCGCAAATCTCGGGCACCGTCGTCGCGATAGGCGCGGACGACACCCAGCTCGTGCGTGCGGGTCAACCGCTCGTGCGTCTCGATCCGGCCGATGCCGAAATCGCGCTCGACGAGGCGGACGCGCGGCTCGCCCGCACCGTGCGCGAGGTGCGCAATCAGTTTTCGACGACCGCCGGGCTCAAAGCCTCCGTCGAGGTGCGCGTCTCGCAGCTTTCGATGGCCCAGAAGGATCTCGCGCGGCGCGAGCGGCTCGGCAGCTCGGGCGCCATCTCGAACGAGGAGCTGCAGCACGCCCGCGATGCCGTACGCAGCGATGAGGCCTCGCTCCTTGCAGCGAAGGAGCAGCTCGCCGCGAACCG
>DASXNC010000014.1:0-5075 GCA_036495325.1 Steroidobacteraceae bacterium | reverse complement strand
CGTCTACGACCAGATGAGAGAGGGCTTTCAGAAAACCGCGAACGAGCTGCGGGCCCAGGGCGACAGCGCTGCAAGGACCATTCGCGCCACTGCCGATCGCCAGCGCATGGAGATCATCTCGAATGTGCAACGCGATGCACTCGTGCTGAAGGGAGCCGCCGACGCGCAGGCGGCCGGCATCTACGCGCGCGCAAACGCATCGGACCCCGAGTTCTATGCATTCTATCGGAGCATGCAGGCTTACGAGCGGGCCCTCGGCAAATCGAACGGCGTGCTCGTGCTCTCGCCCGACAGCGCATTCTTCAAATACATGAAAGACCCCGGGGGCGCACGGCGCTGAGGCGCCGCGCGCAGCCCGCTTGAGAGGATTCCTCGAGGTGCTCACGTTCCGCTTCACCGATCTCGCGGCGGCGTTCGCGCTGCTGTTCGTGTTCGAGGGCATCATGCCGTTCCTCAATCCTTCGGGACTGAAGCGGACGCTCGCTCGGCTTGCCGAGGTGGGTGACCGCGAGCTGCGCATCGCCGGTCTCGGCAGCATGCTCGTCGGCGTCGCGATCCTGTTTCTAGTGCGGTAGCGGAATGGGAAAGTTCGTCATCGTCATCGGCACCCAGTGGGGCGATGAAGGCAAGGGCAAGATCGTCGACCTGCTCGCCGAACGGGCCGCCGCGGTCGCCCGCTTTCAGGGCGGGCACAACGCCGGCCATACTCTCGTCATCGGCGGCCGCAAGACCGTGCTCTCGCTCATTCCCTCCGGAATCCTGCGCGAGCACACGCGCTGCTTCATCGGCAACGGCGTCGTGCTCTCGCTCGAGGCATTGATGCGCGAGGCGGACATGCTCCTCGCGCAGGGGGTGCCGGTTTTCGACAGGTTGCACATCTCGCCGAACTGTCCGCTCATCCTGCCCTCGCACGTTGCGCTCGATCGTGCTCGGGAACACGCGCGAGGCCCGAACGCGATCGGCACCACGGGCCGCGGCATCGGGCCCGCATACGAGGACAAGGTAGCCCGCCGCGCCGTGCGGGTCGCGGACCTCTTTCAGCGCGACCGCTTCGCCGCGAAGCTCGGCGAGGTGCTCGACTTCCACAACTTCGTCCTGCAGCAGTACTTCCGTCAGCCGCCCGTCGATTTCCAGACCACTCTCGATGAGCAGCTCGCGCTCGGGGAGCGCATGCGGCCGCTCGTCGCCGATGTCAGCCAGGCGCTGAGCGCCCTTCGGGCGAGCGGCGCGAACGTCCTGTTCGAGGGCGCCCAGGCTGCGATGCTCGACATCGATCTCGGCACTTATCCGTATGTCACTTCGTCCAACACGACGGCAGGCTTTGCGGCGACCGGCGTCGGGATCGGACCCCGGGCATTTGACGAGGTGCTCGGGATCGTGAAGGCGTACACGACGCGGGTCGGAGCAGGGCCGTTTCCTACCGAGCTTACCGATGCCGATGGGGAGTACCTGGCGCGCGTTGGGCACGAGTTCGGGTCGGTGACGGGGCGCCGTCGCCGGTGCGGCTGGTTCGACGCCGTGGTACTGCGCCGCTGCGTCGTGCAGTCGAGCGTGACCGGCCTTGCGATCACCAAGCTCGATGTTCTCGACGCGCTCGAGACCCTGCGCATCTGTGTGGGCTATCGCATCGGGCGGGAGATCGTCTCGGAGCCGCCGCTGTTCGTCGATGCGTATGCCGAAGTCGAGCCCGTCTATGAGGAGCTGCCGGGATGGAAGCAATCGACGGCGGGCATCACGGAGCTCGAGGCGCTTCCCGCGAATGCGCGTCGCTATCTCGAGCGCATCGAGACGCTTGCGGGCGTTCCGATCGACATGATCTCCACGGGTCCCGATCGGGAGCGGACGATCGTGCTCCGCGAGCTGTTTGGTTGAGCGCGGCAGGAATGTTTCTTGCCCCGGGCACGACGGATTGGCTTCCTTCGCGGTACACATGAACAAGTGGAGCGGCGTTGACGAGGAGCTTCCCTGCGTCGACGAGATCGTCGAAGTCTGGCTCGAATTCGGCCACGGGGGCATGACGCGGTTGAAGGGCTATCGTCTCGCTGGGCGCACGGGCGGGGAATCCCTGTGGCTCAACTCCCTGACTCACGAGCCCTTCCCGGAGGGCTGGCGCGTCGTACGCTGGCGAAAGGCCGAAGGGGAGTCGGCCATGCAGAGCGCGCGATTGCAGGTGGAGCTCTCACAGAAGCGCGCCTGACCCCGTCCCCGGTGCCCGATCGCGGACCTCCTGCAGGGCCGCCGGCGCGAGGCGTTCCGGGCCGGTGTCAACTCGAACCCCGGTCGCACGTTATTGGTGCCTGGTATGTGAAGTGAGCGCGACGTCGCACTTTGTACCGACGCACATCGGCGACAAGCGATCCCGCCGCGTTTTTCGTGCGAGTATCGTCGGTCGAAGGGCTTTCCCACCGTGGCTGCAGCAACTGCGCACGCGGTCGCAGCCCCTCAACTGCTGATTCGGCGAAGATCGGACGAATACGATGCGAATACGGCTCTGCATGGCGATGATCGGCTTGACCGCGGCGTGGGCGCTCCCGGCGCTCGCCGCGCTCGGTGACAACGTCGCCTCGGTATCGAACGACCGCCTCCAACTACACGCCCAGCTGAAGGGCGTGACGTCCAGCATCGGCTTCACGGTGCACGAGATCGAGGCCCCCTCGGGAACGCTGGTCCGCGAATACGTCTCCCCGACCGGCACCGTTTTCGCAGTGAGTTGGACGGGGCCCGTGAAGCCCGACCTGCGCCAGCTCTTCGGCAGTTACTTTTCGCAATACGTTAGCGCCTCGTCCACCGTGCGCCATGGCGCCGCGACGCGGCGGCACTTCCAAGTGAAGCAGCCCGATCTCATCGTGCAGTCAAACGGCCGCATGCGCGCCTTCAACGGTCGGGCGTACATCCCCTCGCTCATGCCGTCGGGAGTTACGCCCAGTGACATCCGCTGACGCCGCAGCGAGCGCCGCGACGGACGCAACGACCGCCGCAACAACGGCCGCGGTCACCGCCCCCCGAAACGATCCCCGGAGAGCTCGCTCTTGCGCTCATTGATCAATCTCTCGATCGCGATGATGCTCATCGCTCTCGGCGTCGCTGCATGCTCCAGCAGCTCGAACTCGAACGGCAGCGGGTTCGGGAGCAGCTCGAGTTCGACCGTCAGCTCGAGCAGCTCCAGCTCGAGCAGCTCGACCACCTCTAGCAGCTCGAGCAGCAGCAGCAGTAGCTGTGTTGCCTCCGGGACGAACACCGGCTCCTCGAATGTCGCAACGGTAGTCATCGATCCCGGCCCGGCCTGTGCCGAGTCAGGCGGCCAGGGTCAGGTGAACCTTCTCTATGTAACAGTGGTGCTTTGCGCACCGGGAACGGCGACCTGCCAGACGATCGATCACGTGCAGGTCGACACCGGCTCTTATGGCCTCAGGCTCATCGCGCAGGCGTTGCAGCCCGCCTTCGCCAGTGCGCTACCCATTGTCAAGGAGAGCCAGAGCGGCCAGCCGCTCGTGGAGTGCACGCAGTTCGCAGATGGGTATAGCTGGGGTCCCATCAGGATGGCGGACGTGCAGATTGCCGGTGAGAAAGCCTCCGGCATCGGCGTCCAGATCATCGGAGACCCCTCGTATTCGCAAGTCCCTGCGGGATGCCAGAGCAACGGCACGCAGGAGGATACGGTCGCGACGTTCGGGGCGAATGGCATTCTCGGCGTGGGCCCGTTCGTCCAGGATTGCGGGACCGTGTGCGCATCGGGATCGCAAGGCAGCAACCCGTTCTACTACGTTTGCTCCTCACCGAGCAGCTGCATCGGCTCGACCGTGGCGCTCAATCAACAGATCAGTAACCCAGTGGCGTTCTTCACGAACAGCAGCAACGCCGTGGCGGACAACAACGGCGTCATCGTCCAGCTGCCGTCGCTCCCGGCGGGCGGAGCGCCGACTGTCCAGGGCCAGATGATCTTTGGGATCGATACCGAACCCAACAACACCTCAGCGAGCGCCTCTTACGTGCTTTTGGGCGACTTGAACACCGGTGAGATCACGACCCTGTTCAACGGGGGGACGCTCACGCAGAGCTATATCGACAGTGGCTCGAACGCGCTCTATTTCGTGGACGGCTCCTTGAGGGCGTGCGTGACCAACATGGGCTTCTACTGTCCTTTGTCGGAGGCTTCGCTCAGCGCCACTAACGAGGGCACGAGCGGTACCCCGCAGTCAACCGTGAACTTCTCCGTCGGCGATGCGGACAGTCTTGCAGGGGCAAACTCGGCCTTCGATGATCTCGCCGGCTGTCCAGTGAGCGCCTCGGGAGGCAGTGGGTGCCCGGCGAGTAGCCCGACCTTCGACTGGGGCATCCCGTTTTTCTTCGGACGCAGCGTCTACACGGCCATCGCCTGTAACATTGATGGAGCCACCTGCGCGAAAACATCCGTCGGCTACGGCCCGTACTTCGCGTACTGATGCGGGCCTGGAAGCCCTGGAGCCGCCTTCACCGCGGGCGTAAGGCGCCGTCCTGTAGAATCCCCTCCTTTCGACGGACCGCGTCCAATTTCGAGCTCACCCTCACTTTCGCGCGAGCGGACGAAGGTTCGCTGGCGCCTCCGCCGTGCTCTGCGCGAGCTGCGCGGCCGCTATCGCTTTCGCCTAGGGCAGGCGGCCGCAAGCGTGATCGCGCGGCGCGCGCCCGCGGCTCGCCTCGATTCTGCGGAGCTCGCGACCGTGCTCCTCTGCCGCATCAACGCGCGCATGGGAAACGCGATGTTCCTGACGCCGATCATCGAGCGGCTCCGCGAGCTGCTGCCCCAGGCCGTGGTGGATATCGCGAGCGCCTACCCGTACGCCGAGGAGCTGCTCGGGCCGATTCCGGGCGTGCGCCGTGTCTTGGTTTTTCCATACAAAGGCGTGCGGCTTCCTTTTCGCTACATCAATGCTCTCAGGGCCGTGCGCCGCCAGCGCTACGATCTTGCGATCGATCCTGCGCCGGACTCGACGAGCGACCGCATCGTGCTCTCGCTTGCGCGTGCGCGGTACCGCCTCGGATTCGCCTCCGCGAGCCAGTGGGCGCCGCTCACCCATGCCGTCGCCGTGCCGCCG
>DASXNC010000013.1:0-1580 GCA_036495325.1 Steroidobacteraceae bacterium | reverse complement strand
GCGTCCCGGCGCCCTGCGAGCTCGAGGGGGAGCATCACGTTTTCGAGCGCTGTGAGGGAGGGGATGAGATGGAACGACTGGAACACGAACCCGACGCGCTGCGCGCGCAACTTCGCGCGTCCGTCCTCGTCGAGACGCGTCAGGTCCTGTCCCGCAAGCCAGACCTGTCCCGAGCTCGGTGTATCGAGTCCCGCAAGCAGCGCAAGCAGCGTCGACTTGCCCGCCCCCGATGCTCCGACGCACGCAACCGATTCACCGGCGGCGATCTCGAGAGAGACCTCGCGCACGATGGTCAGCTCGCCTTCGGGGCTGCTAACCTGCTTCGAGAGGTTCGATGCCTTGAGGACGATTTCGCGAATTGCGTGCGCCTGGGCGCTCGGTATGGGGCTGCTCACCTTCGGGCTCCACGGGGCGCTCGCAGCCCAGGACCGCACCATTCTAGTGTTCGGCGACAGCCTGAGCGCCGCGTACGGGCTTCCGTCCGCTGAGGGCTGGGCTGCCTTGCTGCAGAGAAGACTCCGCGAGCAAGGGTACGGGTACCGCATCGTGAATGCCAGCATCAGCGGGGAAACCACGAGCGGGGGGCTGCAGCGCCTGCCCCGGGCCCTGCAGATCAATCGGCCCTCGATCGTGCTGCTCGAGCTCGGCGCGAACGACGGCTTGCGCGGACTGCCGCTCAGCCTCATCCGCGGCAATCTCGAGACGATGATCCGCCTCTCAGAGCAGGCGGGCGCCCGCGTCCTGCTCCTTGGTATCCGGCTCCCCCCGAATTACGGCGCGCGCTACGCCGACGAATTCGCGGCGATGTACTCCGAACTCGCGAAGCAGTATGGCCTCCCGCTCGTTCACTTTCTGCTTGAGCATGTCGCACTGAAACCGGATCTCATGCAATCCGACGGACTGCATCCGGATGCCGCCGGCGAGCCGATCGTGCTCGAGAACGTCTGGAACGAATTGAAGCCGATGCTGCGGGAGGGGCGGAGCAGGCACTAAGGTCACGCGGGGCCGTGCGGTGGCCGCGCGAGCTGCCGCACGCGATCGCCGCCGGCTCCATTGCGGGTATCATCGGCGCAGTGGAAAAGATCTGGCTCAAGTCCTATCCACCGGGGGTGCCGGCCGAGATCGATCCCGCGGCGGTCTCATCGGTCCGGGAGATGGCAGAGAGCAGCTTTGCCGCCTTTCCCGACCGACGCGCGTTCACCCAAATGGGCGCCACGCTCACCTACCGCGAGCTCGATGAGCACTCGCGAGCGTTCGGCGCCTGGTTGCAGAAGCATGCCGGCCTCGGGCGCGGCAACCGACTCGCGATCATGCTGCCGAACGTGCTGCAGTACCCGATTGCGATGCTCGGCGCGTTACGCGCGGGCCTCACGGTCGTCAACACGAACCCTCTCTACACGGCACGCGAGCTCGAGCATCAACTTACCGACTCGGGCGCCGCAGCAATCCTCGTGCTCGAGAACTTCGCGCACGTCGTGCAAGAGGTGCTGCCGAGAACCAAGGTCCGGACCGTGCTCGTTACGGCGGTCGGCGATTTGCTCGGCGCGCCGAAGTCCTGGATCGTCAACGCCGTCGTGCGG
>DASXNC010000012.1:0-2127 GCA_036495325.1 Steroidobacteraceae bacterium | reverse complement strand
CATCATCCTCCTGATCGACGTATTCGCCGGCCAACGCCGCCGGGGTCTGACGCCGACTTTGACCCTCGTCGCGCTGGCGATCGGGGCCGCGCTGCTCGTCGCGGTCGGCCAGGTCGGCGGGCGTGTCACGCTATTCGATGGCATGTATGTCGCCGATCCGCTCGCCTTCGTGCTGAAGCTCGCCGCATTCCTTTTCCTTGCCGTCGCGCTGCTGTACTCGCGCAGGTACATGCTCGAGCGAGGTACCCTGCGCGGCGAATACTATGTTCTCGCGCTCACCGCGCTTCTCGGCATTTTCGTTGTCGTCTCCGCGAACAGCCTGTTAACCGTCTACATAGGCGTCGAGCTCCTCGCGCTCTCGGTGTACGCCCTCATCGCCTTCGACCGCGACAATCCGATCGCGGCGGAGGCAGCAATGAAATACTTCGTGTTGAGCTCGCTCGCCTCGGGCGTGCTGATCTACGGCATGTCGATGATCTACGGCATCACCGGGACGCTCGCGCTCGATCAGCTGGCGGCCCACTTGCGCGAGCACCTCTCCCCGGGCGTAGTCCTCGGGCTTGCATTCATCGTCGTCGCCGTTTCCTTCAAGCTCGGTGCGGTCCCATTCCACATGTGGCTGCCCGATGTCTACCACGGCGCCCCGACGAACGTGACGCTGCTCATCAGCACCGTCCCGCAGGTCGCGTATTTCGCGCTCGCGATCCGGCTGCTCGCGCACGGCCTGGAGGGCGCGGTGCACGATTGGTCGCTGATGCTCACGCCGATCGCCGTGCTCACGCTGATTCTCGGCAACGTCGTCGCGATCGTGCAGACGAACTTGAAGCGCATGCTCGCGTACTCGACGATCGGGAACGTCGGCTATATCGTGCTCGGGTTCGTGACGGGCACGCCGGCCGGCTACAGCGCCTCGCTGTACTACACCCTCGTGTACGTCATCATGGTGCTCGGATCGTTCGGGGTGATCCTGCTTGCGAGCAGCGAAGGCTTCGAGGCGGACAACCTGGATGACTATCGCGGGTTCTACGCCCGCGACCCGCTGCTCGCGCTCGCGATGCTAGGGCTCATGTTCTCGACGGCCGGTGTGCCGCCGTTCGTCGGCTTCTGGGCGAAGTTGCGGATCTTCCAGGAGCTCTGGGCCACGGGCCACACCGCGCTAATCGTGATCGCGGCCACCACATCGGTGATAGGCGCCTTCTACTACCTGCGGGTGGTGAAGCTCATGTACTTCGATCAGCCGGTCGAGGGGCGACCGGTCGCGGGGCGGGGCGCCCCTAGGGGCGTACCGAGCGCCGGCGTGCGCCTCGCGCTCGCGGTGAACGCCCTCGCCGTGCTCGTCCTGGGCCTCATGCCGGGCCCACTGCTCAGCCTCTGCGGGAATCTCATCCGGTAGCGGAACGGCGGAGGTCGCCTATGAGAGGCTCCCCTGCAATGTTTCGAGCGGGCTCGATTGCCGTGCTGCTCATGGTGTGCGCCCCTGCAGGGAGCACGGCCGAGAGACCGCAGTGGGCGTTTTTCGTCCCCTCGGCCGAGTCAGCAAAGGTGATCGAGCCGCGCGTGGCCACTCCCACTCCCTGGGTCGCCTCGGGAAGCCACCGCTCCTACACCCCTGCGGAGCTTCAGAACAATCTCGCGCCGCCCGACTGGTATCCGAATGAGCACCGGACGATGCCAGCGATCGTCGCGCGCGGCTCGCCGTCACAAGGGAAGGGCCCGCCCCTGCTTCCGTGCGCACTGTGTCATCTCCCGAATGGCGCAGGGCACGTCGAATCGGCCTCGCTTGCGGGATTGTCGGCCGAGTACATCGAGCTTCAGTTCGCAAGTTGGCGCGAGGGCACCCGGAAGATCGGCGTGGGAGACGCGAACGCCAGGGCGTTCCTCACCGCGCTGAAGAGTCGTTATTCGAAAGATCAAGTTCGCGCCGCGGCGCAGTACTTTGCCTCGCTCAAACCGCGGCGGTGGATTCGGGTCGTCGAGGCGGAGGCCGTCCCGGCCTCGGCAGTGAATTCCGAGACCCTGATGCGACTTCCCCTTCGCGGAGGACGCATGGAGCCGCTCGGTCGCCGGATTGTCGAGTTGCCGGAGGACCCGCTCGCACTCGTCTATCGCGATTCACATGCGGGATTC
>DASXNC010000011.1:0-2033 GCA_036495325.1 Steroidobacteraceae bacterium | reverse complement strand
CCGCAACATTATCCTACGTTAAGATTGCACCGCGTTTTCACACAGCCTCGGTCGTAAGTGAGCGTTCGCGTTTCCAGGTCGGCGGACTCTGTTGCCGGCGCGCGGGCCGGCGGGGTAGGTTAGTTGGGAGCCGCGCCCGCTGCCTCATGCGATCGATGTCCGCCGCGAGAGCGAAGCTCAGGATACCGGCTGAGACGCAAATCCGATGCGCAAGCTCGGCCTGGCGCCGGCAGGCGCCGGATCGGATGAGCCGTTGCACCCCTCGGTCGAGCGGGGCGGTGAGGCGGGCCCGTCGCGCCGGTGGTCGCCAAAAGCCTCCGGTTCGGGTCTAATCTGCGGCCTCATGCAGGCCGCACTCGACATCACGAGCTACCGCAGATACTGGGCCGAGCGCTTCGGCACGGCGCCGTTCCTGCCCATGTCGCGCGCGGAGATGGACGAGCTCGGCTGGGACAGCTGCGACGTCATCATCGTGACGGGCGATGCGTACGTCGATCACCCGAGCTTCGGCATGGCAATTGTCGGTCGGGTGCTCGAGGCGCAGGGTTTCCGCGTCGGCATTCTCGCGCAGCCCGATTGGCACGGGGCTGAGTCGTTCACCGCGCTTGGCCGGCCGAATCTCTTCTTCGGCATCACTGCCGGAAACATGGACTCGCTCGTCAATCGCTACACCTCGGACCGGCGGGTGCGGAGCGATGATGCGTACACGCCGGGAGGTGCGGGCGGTCGCAGACCGGACCGATCCGTAATCGTCTACGCCCAGCGCGCTCGGGAAGCCTACCGTGACGTGCCGATCGTGATCGGCGGTATCGAGGCATCGCTGCGGCGGATTGCCCACTTCGATTACTGGTCCGAGAAGGTGCGGCGATCGATTCTGCTCGACGCAAAAGCGGATCTGCTCGTGTACGGCAACGGCGAGCGTCAGCTTTGCGAGATCGCGCACCGACTCGCAGCGGGCGAGGCTATCGGGCGGATCGACGACGTGCGCGGCACCGCGTTCGTGCGGCGGCCGATCCCCACCGACTGGATCGAGGTCGACTCCACTCATCTCGATGCGCCCGGGCCGCTCAATCCGCCTGTCGACCCATATGCGATGGAGCCCGAGCGCGCGGCCCAGCTTGGACGCGAGGAGCGGCCTGCGCCGCAAGCGGGGACCGAGACCGTCGTGCGTTTCGCGCGCCGCGTGAAGAACGCCGACCGCGCACGCAGCGTCATCCGCATGCCCTCTTTCGAGCAGGTGGCCGCCGATCCGGTGCTGTACGCGCACGCCTCACGCATCCTGCACATGGAATCGAATCCCGGCAATGCGCGCGCGCTCGTGCAGCGGCACGGGGACTCGGACGTATGGCTCAATCCGCCGCCGATCCCACTCACGACGCGCGAGATGGATTGGGTGTACGAGCGGCCGTACCGCCGCCTTCCTCATCCGAGCTACGGCAGCGCGGTCATCCCCGCTTACAAGATGATCCGCTTCTCGATCGCGATTCAGCGCGGGTGCTTCGGCGGCTGCACGTTCTGCTCGATCACCGAGCACGAAGGGCGGATCATTCAGAGCCGCTCGGAAGATTCGGTGATTCGAGAGATCGAGAGCGTGCGTGAAGTCCCGGGCTTCACGGGGGTGATCTCCGATCTCGGCGGCCCCACGGCCAACATGTACCGCCTCGCCTGCCGCAGCCGCGAGATCGAGAGCGCGTGCCGGCGCCCGTCGTGCGTGTACCCCGGCATCTGTCCGAATCTGAATACGGATCATGCGCCGCTCGTCCAGCTCTATCAGCGGGCGCGCGCCGTTCCGGGCGTGAAGAAGGTCTTGATCGCCTCTGGAGTTCGCTACGACCTTGCTGCGGAATCACCGCAGTACGTGAAGGAGCTCGCGCAGCACCACGTGGGCGGCTATTTGAAGATTGCGCCCGAGGCGATCTCCGACGGGCCGCTCTCGAAGATGATGAAGCCCGGTCTCGGCGCATACGACCGCTTCAAGGCACTTTTCGACCGCTATTCGCGCGAGGCGGGCAAGGAGCAGTACCTCATCCCGT
>DASXNC010000010.1:0-3675 GCA_036495325.1 Steroidobacteraceae bacterium | reverse complement strand
TGCAGCCACAGCCGCTCCTCGGAGTTCGAGACATGCGCGAACTCCGCGCCGATCGTGCCCGCGTAGATCGCCTGCAGCTGGGCGAGGATGTCGCGCAGCCGCATGCGCTTCGGAACCGCGTCGGTGCGGCTGCCCGTGAAGAACTCCGTGTCGAGATCTGCGTCGCTCAATCCGAAGTAGTCGAGGGCGAGCACCCGCGGGCGCGGGCGCGGCATGAGACCGAGAGGATCGAGATTCGCGAGGAGATGGCCGCGATTCGTCCAGATCTGAATGAGTCGGGATACAGCCGCCTGCTTCGCGCTCGCCGCCTCTCCCGGCTCTGCGCCCGCTCTGGCGCGCGCCGGTGCACGTGCCCGCATGGCGATCGCGGATTCAACGGGTCCGCGGGCGTGCTCCGCCGACACGCGTGGGGCGAGCCGGTCGAAGTACTCGCGCCAGGCCGCCGGCACGCTCGCCGGATCGGCGAGATAGTGCTCGTAGAGGACGTCTTCGAGGTAGGCGGCGTTGCCGCCGTAAAGGGGCGTAGGTTCGAGCATGCGGCAGGTCAGGCGCGGGCTCGTGCAGCGCGGGCCTGCGCCCGCTTCCGAGCTCCGTCAGATGGTTGCAAGCGGCTTATAGCAGTCTAGCGGAAGCCGCGCCGTGAAGGAACGCTAGAAACGTGCAAACGAATCGAGCATCCGCAGCTCGTACGCCACGAGCAGCGCATAGGCCGCGAGCACGGCATATAGCAGGACGCCGACCGGCAGCCGCCCGAACGCCCGCATTCTCGCGACGGCGAGGAGCACGATTACTCCGACTCCAGTGAGGCCGAGCTTCACCGCGGCAAAGGCTCCGGTGCTGCCTCGCACGAACACGGCCATCACCGGATTCGCCTCTAGCGCCCCCTGCGAGATCAGCGTCAAGGTCAGCACCGCATCTGCGGCGCAGAGCACTAGAATCACGACCGCCACGAGCATCCAGCGCGCCTCGTACCAATCCGTCGAGGCGATACTTCCGTCGCGCACGCGACGCGGGCCGTGGCGACGCGGACTGAAGTGGCCGATGAAGAGCGAGCGCAGAGCATTCTTGCGGCGATCCGCGCCGCGACGCCGGTCGGCCGTTTGTAGTTTTTTTTGAAGCTTCGGCAGCTCCGACATGTGCGGCGATGCTCCGATCGAATCACTCCCTGCGGTGCAGCATTATACGCGCGCCTCGCGTGGTCGGGTGCATACAGGCACGTGGTTCGAGTGACGGCCGAAGCACGGTCGGCGCGACGGGCCTCCCCGACCTTAAGTTCAATCGGCCGCTCATTCTCGGAACCCCGCGAGCGGCGGATCGTTCCCGACGAGGAGCGCCATCAGGGTTGCGCGAAGTATCTCGCCCGCCGGGTCGGTGAGGGCGCGGCTGTGCCCACGGTTCATCCGCGCGGCGAGCAGGAAATCATGCGTGCGATCCAAATCCTCGATCGGCACGCGCTGCTCGAGCGAGCCGCGAGCCGCGAGCCCGAGCTCGCGGAGCATCGTCGTGCAGCTCATCGAGGGCGGCGGCCGCCCGGCCGAGCGCCGCGCGCCCTGACATTCGCCGTTCGTCTCGCGCTACCGCGCGGCTAGTCCATCCGCCAGCGCAGGCCCGCGAATATCTCGTTGCCGACGCGGTCATCCGGCGAATCGTGCCGACTGCGCAAGATTTGGCTCGCGAGGTTATGATGTTCTCGGGCACAGATAGAGCTTGCGTTGGAGGTTCAAAGCAAATGCGTGGAAAGGCCTGGAGCGCGCTCGCGCTCGTATGGGTGGTTGCAATCGCCGCAGCACAGAGTCCGAATTGGCGCGAGGGCGAACACTACTTTCTCTTGCAACCGCCGCAGCCGACCAACGTGCCGGCGGGCAAGGTCGAAGTGACGGAGGTGTTCTCCTACGCCTGTCCGGCGTGCAATCAGTTTTATCCGGTGTTCGACCGGCTACGGGAAGGCTTGCCGCCCAACGCGGAGGTCAACTTTGTCGCGGCGTCGTTCAACCCCACCGAGGACTGGCCGGTGTTCCAGCGCGCGTACTACGCGGCGAAGGCGCTCGGAATCGCAGATAAGACGCACGATGCCATGTTCAATGCAGTTTGGAAGAGCGGCGAGCTTGCGACGATGGATCTGCAGACCGGGCGCCTGAGGGACCGCCTCCCGAGCATCGAGGATATTGCACGCTGGTACCACGCGCGCACGGGCGTCAGCACGCAGAAGTTCATCGATACGGCGAACTCATTCAGCATCAGCGTGCAGATGCGCCGCGCGGACCAGTTCGTCCAGGCCGCCCAGGTCGATCAAACCCCAACGATGATCGTGAACGGCAAATACCGCGTCACGATCGGCTCGGCAGGCGGCTACAACCAGATCATCGAGCTCGTGAAGTGGCTCGTAGAGAAAGAGAGCCGCTGAGGCGCTGCACGGCCGGGCGCTCGCGGCGATAAGACGGGCGCCCGCGCCGCGGGGGGAGCGCGCTGCCGCGGCCGCTCCCGCATCCGGACGCCCACCCACCGGCATCTCTACCAATGAGGTCCCTCGTGGGACGCCTCGGAGAGCTGTCCATGTTCAATTCGGGAGCCGCAATCGGTGCGGTGGTCGCCTTCTGGGGATTCCTCGCCATCGTCGCGGTCGCGGGAATGGTGTACGACTATCGGCGCCGGCGGCTCGCGATGGAGACGCTTCGCATGGCCGTCGAGCACGGTCAGCATCTCGAGCCCGGAACGCTCGAGCGGTTGCTCGCCCGACACCACGAGGATGGGCCGCAGCAGGCCGAGGACCTGCGCCCGTACCTGCATATTGGGGCGGTCATCACGATCGCGGCCGGCATCGGCGTCCTCATCGCCGGACTGTGGATCGGCAACGATTATCCGGCATTCAGGTTTCCGATCATTGGCCTCGCCGCAATCGCCATATGCGTCGGTATTGGACTGCGCATTTCGGTGCGGGTGCTGCAGCGCTATCAGCCGCCCGCCGCCCCGCCGGATCGGCCGGCGTGACGCCCGGCCTGCCGCGCGGGGAGCTCCGTGCGGCAGCCGAGACGGTCGTGGCGGCGCTCGCGATCGCCGGAGACGATGCGGCGTACGCAGAGCTCGTTCGCCGCCGCCACTCGCAGATCCGCGGGCTGCTGCGGCACCTCTGTCGCGACCCCTCCCTCGCCGACGATCTCGCGCAGCAGACGTTCCTCCAGGCGTGGCGCAGGATTCGGTCGATCGAGTCGGTGGGAGCCTTCGGCGGCTGGCTGCGCAAGATTGCCGTGAACGTCTGGCTGCAGCACGCGCGCACGCGCAGCGCACGCGCAGGCCTGTCCGCAGCCCCAGCCGATGAGCCCGACTACTCCGAGCCATCGCACGAGCCCACGATCGGCGAGCAGCTGGACCTCGACCGTGCGCTCGCGCAGCTGCCTGCCGATGTGCGGCTCTGCATCGCGCTGTCGTACGGCGAGCGGTTGAGTCACCGCGAGATTGCGGCGGCCACAGACATCCCGCTCGGCACGGTCAAGTCGCACATCGCGCGCGGCTCGGCGCGGCTGCGGGAGCTTCTCGGCGCGTACCAATGAGGAATACTGAGCGAGCAAACGCCATGTCAGAATCCGATGATGAACTGCTGCGCCTGTTTGCAAATACGCGCGCTCCGGAAAGAGGCGAGGAGTTCGTGGCGAGCGTTGCGGTCCGCATCGGCCGCGC
>DASXNC010000009.1:0-4947 GCA_036495325.1 Steroidobacteraceae bacterium | reverse complement strand
TGGTCGTCGTCGCGAACGATGCGACCGTCAAGGGCGGGACCTACTTTCCTGTCACCGTGAAGAAGCACCTGCGTGCGCAGGAGATCGCGCTCGAGCACGAGCTGCCCTGCGTGTATCTGGTCGATTCGGGCGGCGCTTACCTGCCCCTGCAGGACGAGGTCTTTCCGGACAAGGAACACTTCGGCCGCATCTTCTTCAATCAGGCGCGCCTGTCCGCGCGCGGCGTCGCCCAGATCGCCGTCGTGCTCGGCAGCTGCACCGCCGGCGGCGCATACGTGCCTGCGATGTCGGATGAGACCATCATCGTGCGCGGGCAGGGCACGATCTTCCTCGGCGGTCCGCCGCTCGTAAAAGCCGCGACCGGCGAGGAAGTGGACGCGGAGACGCTCGGCGGCGGGGAAGTCCATGCTCGCATCTCCGGTGTCGTCGATCATCTGGCTGAGGACGACGCCCGCGCGTTGGCGATGGCGCGCTCGGCGCTTGCAACACTCGCTCAGCCTCGAGAGCCGTGGCTCGAATGCACCGCGCCCCGCGAGCCCGCGGTCGACCCTGAAGAGCTCTACGGCATCGTCCCGACGGACACGCGCCAGCCCTACGACGTGCGCGAGATCATCGCGCGCATCGTCGACGCCTCGGAGTTCCACGAGTTCAAATCGGAATACGGCAAGACCCTCGTGTGCGGCTTTGCCCACATCGCGGGCTGTCCCGCCGCGATCGTCGCGAACAACGGGATCCTGTTCTCGGAGTCCGCGCTGAAGGGCGCCCACTTCATCCAACTCGCGAACCGCCGGCGAGTGCCGCTCGTCTTCCTGCAGAACATCACCGGCTTCATGGTGGGCAGCCGGTACGAGCGCGCGGGAATCGCCAAGGACGGCGCGAAGATGGTGACCGCGGTCGCCTGCGCGACGGTCCCGAAGCTGACCGTGATCATCGGCGGCTCCTTCGGAGCGGGCAACTATGCGATGTGCGGCCGCGCGTATGGCGCCCGCTTCCTGTGGATGTGGCCGAACGCGCGCATCTCGGTGATGGGCGGCGAGCAAGCCGCACAGGTGCTCGCGACAGTCCGCCGCGACAGCGCTCGGGCGCGCGGGGAGCAGTGGTCGGAGGACGAGCAGCTCGCCTTCATGCAGGAGATACGCGCGCAGTACGAGACGCAGGGACATCCGTACTATGCGACGGCGCGCCTGTGGGACGACGGTGTGATCGATCCGCTCGAGACACGGCGCGTGCTTGGCCTTGCGCTGCACCTCGCGATCCGCGGCCCCGAGCCCGGGCCCGAGCGCTACGGCGTGTTTCGGATGTAGAAGTCGTCGGATATGCTCCGGCGACTCCCCGATGGGTGAGCTTGAGTGAGCGCGAACATCGAACGGGACGCGATGGAATACGACGTGGCGATTGTCGGGGCAGGCCCGGCCGGCCTCGCGTGCGCCATTCGCCTCAAGCAGCTCAAGCCGGACCTCACCGTGTGCGTGCTCGAGAAGGCATCCGCGATCGGAGCGCACGCGCTCTCGGGCGCCGTGATGGAGCCGGGGCCGCTCGATGCGCTCGTGCCCGAATGGCGGCAGACACCGCCCGCCATCTGCGTCCCCGCGAAGCGCGATGAGTTCCGCCTGCTCACCCGCTTGCGAAGCTTTCCGCTGCCGATGCCGTCGCAGCTTCACAACCGGGGCAACTTCATCATCTCGCTCGGCCTCCTCACCGCTTGGCTCGGCCGCAAGGCGGAGTCGCTCGGTGTCGATGTGTTCCCCGGATTCGCGGGGTCAGAGCCCCTCTTCGACGCCGCCGAGCGCGTGACCGGCGTTCGTCTCGGCGACATGGGTCTCGAGAAGAACGGCGATCCCGGCCCGGACTTTCAGCCCGGCGCCGACGTCCGCGCACGCACGACCGTCATCGCCGAGGGCGCGCGCGGCAGCCTCGCCAAGCAACTCATCCGCCGTTTCGGGCTCGATGCGCGGGCCTGCCCCCAAAGCTACGGACTCGGACTCAAGGAGCTCTGGCAGCTGCCGAAGGGCCGCGTCGAGCCTGGTCTCGTTCAGCACACCCTCGGCTGGCCTCTCGACTCGCGCACCTACGGCGGCAGCTTCATCTATCACCTCGACGGCGACCGGGCGTACGTCGGCTTTGTGGTCGGGCTCGACTACGAGGACCCGCGGCTCGCCCCTTTCGAGGCCTTTCAGCAATTCAAGCATCACCCGTCCGTCAAGCCGCTGCTCGAGGGCGGCGAGATCATCTCGGCCGGGGCACGGACGATCGCGGCGGGTGGCTGGCAATCGATCCCGCGCCTCGAGATGCCCGGCGCTCTGCTGATCGGCGATGCGGGCGGCGGGGTGAACGTGCCCAAGATCAAAGGCATTCACCAGGCCATCCGCTCCGGCATGCTCGCGGCCGAGCATCTGGTCGAGAGCGGCACGCCCGACGGGTTCGACGCGCGCTGGCGTGACTCACCCGGCGGCCGGGAGCTTCGGGCGGTGCGCAACTTCAAGCCGGGCTTCAAGCGCGGTCTCGCCTGGGGAATTGCGAATGCGGCACTCGAAGCCGCATCACGCGGCCACACGCCATGGACACTCCGCAATCGCGTGCCGGATTACGCGCGGCTCAAACATCTCGATGCCGGCGAGTCTCCGCAGCGCGACTGGGTGGACCGCACGCTGCCGCCGCGCGACCGGCTCGCCTCGGTGTTCTTCGCAGCCACGACGCACGATGAGCGCCAGCCTGCGCATCTGAAAGTCCGCGATACCAGCATTTGCATCGACCGGTGCACGCGCGAGTTCGGCAATCCTTGTCAGCGCTTCTGTCCCGCCGCCGTGTACGAGATGGTGGAGGATGCAGGCGGCCGGCGCCTGCAGGTAAACGCTGCGAACTGCGTTCATTGCAAGGCGTGCGACATCAAGGACCCCTACGAGATCATCGACTGGACCCCGCCCGAGGGCGGCTCCGGGCCGAACTATCAGTCGCTTTGATGGATACCCCGGCGGCCGCTCCCGACCTGCACGCGTTGTATGTGCGCGCCCTCGACGCGCGCGGTTTCCAGTCGGACGTGGCACAGCTCGCCGCCGTCGACCGCCTGGATGACCTCCGCCGGCGGCTGATCGCGGCGCACGGCCCCTCGGGCCGCCGCTTTCGGCTGCGCCGCGGCTCGCGGGCGGCGCCCGAGCGCGGCATCTACCTCTGGGGCGGCGTCGGACGCGGCAAGACCTGGCTGATGGATCTCTTCTTTCAGAGTCTGCCGTTTGGGCAGGCACGGCGCCGCCACTTTCACCGCTTCATGCACGATGCGCATGCGGCGCTGCGCGAGTTGCGCGACCGCGCGGACCCGCTCGATCTCATCGCCCAGCGCCTCGCCGAGAACGTCCGGGTACTGTGCTTCGATGAGCTCGCCGTCACGGATATCGCGGATGCGATGATTCTCGGCGGACTGCTCACGGGGCTCTTCCGCCGTGGCGTCGCACTCGTCGCAACCTCTAATCTCCCGCCGCGCGAGCTGTACCGGGATGGCCTACAGCGCGAACGCTTCATGCCCGCGATCGACCTGATCGAGCGCCACACGGCGGTGGTCGAGGTCGCGGGCTCGATGGACTACCGCCTGAGGCGTCTGGCGCAAGCGGGTACCTATCTCGATTCGGGCGCGCCCGACACCGGCGAGCGCCTCGAGCGGCTGTTTGCGGCGCTCGCAGACCACGGCGCAGGCGTCGAGGGCTCGATCGAGATCGAGGGCCGGAATATCGCGGTCGTGAGGTCCAGCGACTCGGCGGTGTGGTTCGACTTCGATGCGCTCTGCGCAGGGCCACGCAGCACCCAAGACTACATCGAGATCGCGCGCGAGTTCGGATCGGTCGTCCTCTCGAATGTGCCCGTGCTCGATGCGCTCCACGAGGACGAGGCTCGCCGCTTCATCGACCTCATCGACGAGCTGTACGACCGCAACGTGCATCTGATCGTTTCGGCTGCCGCACCCCCGGCGGAGCTTTACCGGGGCGAGCGCCTCGCATTCGAATTCCGCCGCACGGCGAGCCGCCTGACGGAGATGCAGAGCACCGACTATCTCGCGCGCGAGCATCGGCCGTGATGCGCTCGCCGCGTCGGTATAATCACGGCCACTCCGTCGGTTGAACCTCACGCGGAGGCGAGACGCTAGATGACCCAGAACGTCCCGGCTGAGCGCCTTCGACTGATCGAGAAAATCGTCGCCGCAGCACGCCGCGCGGCAAAGCCCCGGCGGCTCGCGCCGCTCGCCGAGCAGTTCCTGCGCGCGTACTACCACGGCGTCGCCGAGGAGGACCTCGCGGCGCGCGACCCGCACTACCTCGCCCTGGTCGCGCTCGATCACCTCGGCGGCGGTCGATTGCGGCGCACCGACCGGCCCATCGTGCGCGTGTTCTCACCTGATGCCGAGCGCGAGGGCTTCTCCTCGCCGCACACGCTGGTCGAGGTCATCGCGCGCGACATGCCCTTTCTGGTCGATTCCCTCAGCATCGTATTCAATCGGGCCGGGATCGGCATCCACCTCATCGTGCACCCGGTCCTCGCCGTCGAGCGCGGCAAGCAGGGAACGATCTCGTCGGCGCGCCTCGCGGACCAACGCCCGCCCGACGATTCCGCCGCGGCGGGTTCGCCTCGTGCGGCCGCCGATCGGACCGGGGCCGCGTCCAGGCGCTCGCTCCGAGCCGAATCCTGGCAGCTGTACGAGATCGACCGGCAGCTCGATCCGCAGACGATGCGAGCGATCGAGCGCCGCCTGCTCGCAACGCTCGAGGATGTCCGCCTCGCCGTGACCGACTGGTCGCGCATGCTCGATCAGGCGCGCACGGTCGCTTCCGCGATCGAGGCACCCGATGCGCGCGCGCTCCTCGAGTGGATGACGGACAACCACTTTACGTTTCTCGGCTATCGCCATTATCGATTGCGCCGCGGCGGACGGCGCGACACGCTCGTTCCGCAGACCGATTC
>DASXNC010000008.1:0-3451 GCA_036495325.1 Steroidobacteraceae bacterium | reverse complement strand
CGGCATCCCCTTGCTCCGCCGCCGCGTGAGGCGCCGGGTCCCTTCCTCGAGTTCGCGCCGCTCGACAATGCCGTCGCTCGCCTCAAGCAGTCCGCACACCGCTACGATGCAGCCCTCGCGGCCGCGATCGCTTCCGCTGCGCTGCCCGATCCCGAGCGACTCAGGATGCTCAACGATCTGCTCGCGGGCACGGAGAGAGCATTGACCGATGCGCGCGGGCTTCCCGGGCGCAGCTGGTACGTGCACCTCATCTACGCGCCGGGCGCGCTGACCGGCTATGGCGCGAAGACCCTGCCCGCCATCCGCGAGGCGATCGAGGGGGATCGGTGGGATGTCGCGAACGTGTACATCGTGCGCACCGCGCACGCGCTCGACGCTTGCAGCGAGCGACTCGATCGCGCCACGGCACTGCTCTCGAAATCAACCTCGAAATGAGCGCAACGCGCGGCCCGGTAGCCGGCCAATAAGCGTTCCCGGACCCTCAGGCTTTATAATCCGTCTCATGAACACGATCGCTCCGACCGCTCCGCGTCAGGCGCCCTTCGGCAGCGTCCTGACGGATTCGATGGCGATTGCCTGGTATCGCGACGGAAAATGGCTCGCCGATCAGCTCGAGCAGACCGGTGCCTTACCCATTCACCCCGCCGCGCACGCGCTGCACTACGGCAGCTCCTGCTTCGAGGGCTTCAAGGCGTACCGGCGCGCCGACGGCGGCATCCACATCTTCCGCCTCGACAAGCACATCGAGCGCTTGAGGCAGAGCGCGCGCCTGCTTGCGCTGCCTGAGCCCGGCGCCGCGCAGGTTGCGCGCATGGTGATTTCGCTCGTCGAGCGCTGCCGAGGCGATGTGCCTGAAGCGCCGGGCGCCCTCTACCTGCGCCCCGTGCTCTTCGGCACCGTGCCCAACATCGGCGCGGCCGGCACTGCAGCGAGCGAGGCGTGTCTCGTCGTGCTCGCGAGCCCCGTGTGGGACTACTTCGCGGGCGGGCTCAAGCCGCTACGCATTTTCGTGCAGCTCGCCGCCCGCACCGCGCCGAATCTCGGCATGGTCAAGACCGGCGGCAACTACGCTGCCGCGCTCGGTCCGACGCTCGCGGCGCGGCGCGATTTCCGGGCCGATCAGGTCCTGTTCTGTCCGGGGGGCGAGGTGCAGGAGACGGGCGCGGCGAACTTCCTGCTGATCCGCGGCAAGCAGATCCTCACCCGCAACCTCGATGCGACGTTCCTGCACGGGGTCACGCGCGACTCGCTCCTCACGGTCGCGCGGGCACGGGGGTATGAGGTGAGCGAGCGCATCGTGACGCTCGATGAGACGCTCGCCTGGATCGCCCAGCCCGATGGCGAGGCGACGCTCTCCGGAACCGCGGCAGTGCTGACGGGAGTCGGCACGCTGATCCACGGCGGCCGCGAGCATCGCGTCGGCAACGGCGAGGTGGGACGGGAAACGCAGGCGTTACGCGCCGCATTGATCGCAGTCCAGCGCGGCGAGTCGCCCGATGAGTTCGGCTGGCAGACACCGGTACGCTGATGGCCGCCGGCAGCGGCACCGATCGTGAGTCCGGCATTCCGGCCGCGACGCGCCCCCCCTCCGGCGGCAGCGCCCAGGGAGGCGGCGGCCGTACCGGACAGCGCTCCGGTGTTTCCCGCCTGCATGTCCCTCATCCACCCGCCCGCCCTGGAGATCGTCCCGATTTCAGCTATGTGAAGGTCTCGCCGGCGGGCTCCGTCGGGCGACCCGACACGACGGCGGCGCTCGCTGCGCTCGAGCCGCTCGCATCGCAGATGGTGCGCGTGCTCGATGAGGATCATCACGCGGTCGGTCCTTGGAATCCGCGGCTCGATCCGGAGGACCTGCAGGTCGGGCTGCGCCACATGGTGCTCACGCGCCGGTTCGACGAGCGGATGCTGCGTATCCAGCGCCAAGGCCGCATCTCGTTCTACATGAAATCGACCGGCGAGGAGGCCGTCTCCGTTGCCGCTGCGATGGCGCTGCGCCCGGGCGACATGCTGTTTCCCTCGTACCGCAATCAGGGACTGCACATCGTGCGCGGATCGAGCCTCGTCGATCTGATGTGCCAGTGTCTCTCGAACACGCGCGACATGTGCAAGGGCCGGCAGATGCCGGTGATGTATCACTCCTCGAGCGGCAACATCTTCTCGATCTCCGGCAATCTTGCGACTCAGTTTCCCCAGGCAGTCGGGTGGGCGATGGCCGCGGCAATCAAGGGCGAGGACCGGCTTGCCGCGAGCTGGATCGGCGAGGGTTCGAGCGCAGAGGCGGACTTTCACCATGCGCTCACGTTCGCGGCGGTCTACCAGGCGCCCGTGATCCTCAACATCGTCAATAATCAATGGGCGATATCGACCTTCCAGGGGTTTGCGGGCGGCGAGCTTCGCACCTTCGCCGCGCGCGGGCCGGGATACGGCATCCCGGGCATCCGCGTGGACGGCAACGATTTCCTCGCCGTTTACGCGGTGACGCAGTGGGCGGCAGAGCGCGCGCGGCGCGGCGGCGGGCCCACGCTGATCGAGCACGTGACTTATCGCGCCGCGGCTCACTCGACGAGCGATGATCCTTCACGCTATCGCCCGCAGGAGGAATGGAAGGCATGGCCGCTCGGAGACCCCATCGAACGGCTCGCGCAGCATCTGATAGCGCTCGGGGAATGGTCCGCGGAGCGCGAGGCTGCGCTCGAGAAGGAGCTCGACGCGCACATTGCCGAGTGCTGGAAGGAAGCGGTGCGCTACGGGACCCTCACCGAGGGCCCCGCGCTCGATCCTCTCACGATGTTCGAGGACGTTTTCAAGGAGCTCCCACCGCACCTCGCGCGCCAGCGGCGCGAGCTCGAGGTGCTGCTCGCGACTCGATCGGAGGAGTCATCTCAGCCTTCGCCCTCGGGCGAAGAGGGTTGAGTCGTGCCGCAGATGAACATGGTGCAGGCCGTCAACTCCGCGCTCGACGTGATGCTCGGCCGCGACACGTCCGTCATCGTGATCGGAGAGGACGTGGGCTACTTCGGCGGTGTCTTCCGGTGCACCGACGGCCTGCAGAGAAAGTATGGCGAGCATCGCGTGATCGACACCCCGATCGCCGAGGGGGGCATCGTGGGGGCGGCGATCGGCATGGGGGTGCACGGGCTGCGGCCGGTCGCTGAAGTGCAGTTCGCCGACTATGTCTATCCGGCGTTCGATCAGATCGTGAGCGAGCTCGCGCGGCTTCGGTACCGGACAGCGGGGGAGTTCTCCTCTGCCGTGACCGTGCGCATGCCCTGCGGCGGCGGCATCCGCGGCGGACAGACGCATTCGCAAAGTCCGGAGGGCATCTTTACGCATGTCAGCGGGCTCAAGGTGGTCATGCCGTCGAATCCCTACGATGCCAAGGGGTTGCTCATTACTTGCATCGAAGATGATGATCCGGTGATTTTTTTCGAACCCAAGCGGTTGTACAACG
>DASXNC010000007.1:0-1712 GCA_036495325.1 Steroidobacteraceae bacterium | reverse complement strand
CCGGCGAGGCCGAACATCGACTTCTGCTGCAACCGGCCGGCGGAGCGTTAAACTGAGCGCCATGGAGCGGGGTCGGCGAACGGTCCGGGCGCGTGCGATCGTTTGATACCTTCTCATCGCCGTCGCGGCCGCGCAGGCCGGTCGTCGGGCTGGTGCTGACGGGCGGCGGCGCTCGCTCGGCCTATCAGATCGGAGTTCTGCGGGCACTTTCGGAGCTGCTGCCTCGCGGACGCAACCCCTTTCCCATCATCGTCGGCACTTCCGCGGGCGCAGTCGCCGCGGCCGTTCTCGCCTCGCAAGCGCATCGCTGGCGGCGGGCCGTGACGGGACTCGAGGACGTATGGGGCAATTTCAGGGTCTCGCAGGTCTTCGAGGTCGGCTCATCGTACATGCTG
The DNA here is from genome assembly GCA_036495325.1 of Steroidobacteraceae bacterium. GTDB lineage: Bacteria > Pseudomonadota > Gammaproteobacteria > Steroidobacterales > Steroidobacteraceae > JASHUC01. Next base: position 1,317 of record DASXNC010000007.1, on the reverse strand, counting down.
CGCGCCGGGCTTCACTGGCTGCTCGCGCTCGCGACCGGCGGCCTGATGCTCGCGCCGCCCAAATCGATCCTCGACAACTCCCCTCTCCGGGCGTTGCTCCGCGCGCGCGTCGAGTGGCGCGGCATCCGCCTGAGCATCGAGCGCGGGCATCTTCGCGGCATCGCGCTCTGCGCGACCAGCTACGCGAGCGGCCAATCCGTCACGTTCTACGACGGGGACGATAGGATCACGGACTGGGCCCGCTCGCAGCGCCTCGGCCGGCGCACCGAGCTCACGCTCGATCACCTGATGGCGAGCGTCGGCATCCCGCTTCTGTTTCCGCCCGTGCGCCTCGGAGACGAATACTTCGGGGACGGTGCGATGCGGCAAGTCAATCCCTTGAGCCCCGCCGTGCACCTCGGAGCAGACCGGCTCCTGGTGCTCGGCGTGCGCGCGCGCCGCGCAGCCGGCGTCGCGACCACCCAGCTTCCCGCAGAGATGCCGACACCGGGCCAGATATTCGGCTTCATGCTCGACACGCTTTTCACGGATCAGATCTACGCCGATCTCGAGGAGCTCGAGCGCATGAACGACCTCGTCCGGGCGGCGCCGGCCGCCGCGCCCGGGCTGCGCCTCATCGAGACGCTGATGCTCGCGCCGAGCGTCGATCCGCGCGAGCTTGCGGCGCGCCACATGAGCGAGATTCCGACGGGGTTGCGCGCGCTGCTGCGCGTGATCGGCGCGGGCGACCTCGCGGGCAGCCAGCTCGCGAGCTATCTGATGTTCGAGGCCGCCTTCACGCGCGACCTCATCGAGCTCGGGTACCGCGATGCGATGGACGCGCGCACGGCGCTCGTCGCATTCATGAGCGGCGAGCGGCTGCCGCCGGTGCTCACCGCGCCGGGAGTGGCGCAGGCGACGTGAGCCACTCGCGATGGAGCTCTCTAATATCGGCAGTACGTGCTGCAGCCGGACGCGCGTGACTGGTACCGGCTCGCCCCTACTTCTTGGGCATCGTGAAAACAGGACTCTTCGGGTCGGACTGCACCAATCCGGTGGTGTGCATGGGGCCTTCCCCGACCAGCATGAGAAGGCAAGGGCCCGTACTTTCTTTGGCGCCATCCCAATGTACGGTATTGGCGATATCAGTGACGAAGCTGCCGGCGGGAATCGGATACATCTTGCTCGGGTCGTAGGTGGTGCTCGCGCTTACCCACCAAGTACCGGACACGACATAGGCGTAGCGGTCGGTGGAATGGAAATGTGGTTTGCTGTAGTGACCCGGCAGCCATTTGATAAGGACGCCGTAAATGCCGGGCTTATTGGGATCTCCGAACA
>DASXNC010000006.1:0-1938 GCA_036495325.1 Steroidobacteraceae bacterium | reverse complement strand
GACTGGCGGCCGCATCTGGACCGAAAGCGCGCGGATCTGCGCGAGCACTTGATTGATTTGCATATCGCTCATGCCGGTTCCTCGCCGTTGAGGTCGAAGCCCGCGGCGCGTAGCCGGGCAAGCTTGTAGCGAAGCGTGCGCGCGCTGATGCCGAGCCGCTCGGCCGCCTCGCGCCGGCTGCCGCTGCCCGCTCGCAGTGCATCGCGGATTAGATCGCGCTCGATCTCATCGAGCGAGGCAGCGAGCGAAGCCTGCCGCACATGACTTGCCGAAGGCGTCTCGCGGCGAGTGGACGGCATCGTCTCGCCGATCGCATCGCCCGTCAGCTCGAACTGGATGTGCTCCGGGCCGATGACCGGACCGCTCACGAGAATGAGAGCGCGCTGCAGCAGGTTATCGAGCTCGCGCACGTTGCCCGGCCAGGGATACGTGAGCAGCAGATGCGCGGCATCCGCCGAGAGCGCGGGGATGCGGCTGCCCGGTGGGCACCGACGCGCGAGCAGCTGCATCGCGATCGGCAGAATGTCGTCGCGGCGCGCGCGCAGCGGCGCGATCGCGAGCGGGAAGACGTTGAGGCGGTAGTAGAGGTCCTCGCGGAAGCGCCCCGCGGCGACCTCCTCGCGCAGGCGACGGTTCGTCGTCGCGAGCACGCGAACATCGAGCGGTAGCGGATTTCGCCCTCCGAGGCGTTCGACCTCGCGCTCCTGCAGCACGCGCAGGAGCTTCGCCTGCAGGCCGAGCGGCATCTCGGTGATCTCATCGAGCAGCAGGGTGCCCCTGTCGGCCTGCTCGAACTTGCCGGCGTGGGATGCGACCGCGCCCGTGAAGGCGCCGCGCTCGTAGCCGAAGAGCACCGCTTCCAGCATGTTCTCCGGAATCGCCGCGCAGTTGAGCGCAATGAAGGGCGCGCGCGCGCGCGAGGACTGACGGTGAATGAAGCGGGCCAGCACTTCCTTGCCCGTGCCCGACTCTCCGACGATGAGGACGGTGCAATCCGTGGCGGCGACGCGGCGCGCGAGATCCGTGAGCCGGCGCGAGCTCACCGCGCTCGCGGCGGGATCGACCTCGTCGCGGGCGCGCGGGGCAGCTGGCTCCATGCGCGTGTACTCGCCGTCGGCACTCATTCAAAGATCCCGTCTCAAAGACTCGCCGGGATCGGTGCAAGAGCCGTGCCGAGGCCATATTGAGGCGAAAAAGCGTGATGCGCCTCACGCAGGGCGGCACGTTCGTGCCGCTTGCCGTCAATCTTCCGTCGTGATTTCGCCGCCCGTCATCTCGAGCTTGCGCATCTTCTCGACGAGCGTCGTGCGTCTGAGACCGAGCAGCCGTGCAGCGTGGGCCACGGTGCCGCCGGAGCGCTCGAGTGCCTGCTCGATGAGGCGGCGCTCGATGGCAGTCAAATGCGCTCGCAGATCGATGCCTTCGACGGGCAGGACGGCCGGATCGCCGGATTCCACGATCGGAGCATCGCAGGCGCACTCGATCTCATCGGAGGATGAGGCGGCGATCAGCGCCTGGGCTTCCGCGCGGCTCATCGCTTCGTTTGCGCACGGCTCGAGGTCCGCAGTCCAGTCGGCCGGACGATATTTGGCCGGCAGATCCGCGACTCGTGCGATGCGGCCGGCGCACACGATGGAGAGCCGTTCGATGAGATTCGCGAGCTCGCGGACGTTGCCGGGCCAGCGGTGCAGCGCGAGCGCGGCGAGCGCCCGCGGCGAGAGCGCCACGTGGCCGCGCCCCTCGCCCATGTTGTGGGCGGCGAAGTCACGCACCAGGAGCGGCAGGTCCTCGAGCCGCTCGCGCAGCGGCGGTGTCTCGATCGGAAAGACGTTGAGGCGATGGAAGAGGTCCTCGCGGAACGCGGAGCGCGCGATCGCCTCTTCGAGATTGCGGTGCGTGGCGGCGATGATGCGCACGTTGCAGCGGATCGGCACATGA
>DASXNC010000005.1:0-14330 GCA_036495325.1 Steroidobacteraceae bacterium | reverse complement strand
TGGTACTGGCACTTCGTCGACGTGGTGTGGCTCGGGCTCTTCATATTCGTCTACTGGCTGTAACGAGCCGCTAGAGACGGGGGGCGGCGCGCCCGAGCGCCGCGGAAGCGCGTCGTATTACCGCGGCTGCAGGCCGTGGGGAGCGATGAGGCCGGCCCACCAGGCAGCCATGATCAGCAGGAACAGGAGCAGCGAGAGGACGATGCGCACCGTGAGCGATCGGACCATCTTGCGAGACGAGTCGTCGCCGCCGTTGCCGCGCGCGAGATGATAGAGAGCGGTCCCGAGGCTCACGACGATCGCGATGAACGCGAGGACGATGACGAGTCGCAGGATGCCTTGCATGCTCGAGTCTTTGGATGCGCGGTACCCGCTCGCCGCTGCCTGATTGTAAGGGACCTGCCGCATCGAGGCGACGATCAGCTCGCCAACGACCGGAAACGCGCCCTGACTACCGGATAGATGCCGGATAGTGCCGACTAGGACGACCGAAGCAACCGCTGTGCCCATCGCTCGCATTACCGTTGGCCGGCGCATATTCGCGCCCTCCTGGGCGATGACTCTGCTCACCGTCGCGCTGTGCGTGGTATTCGTGCGGCTCGGCGAGTGGCAATGGCACAAGGCCGAATGGCGGCAGGCGGAGTGGAACGCCTTCGCACACGGCGCCGACCGCGCGGGGGAGCTCGGCTCCCGCGGCACGGCCGACGTGCCGCGATTCCAGCGCGTCGCGGTGACCGGACGGTTCGACCCGGAGCATCAGTTCCTGCTCGACAACCGGATCGAGAACGACCAGGCCGGGTACGAGGTGCTGACGCCGCTCGAGCTCGCTGACGGACGCGTACTGCTCGTCGATCGCGGGTGGGTCCCCTTCACGGGCTATCGCAGTCGACTGCCGGACATCCGACTGGAAGCCAAAGGTGCGATCAACCTCACGGGGCGCATCGACCTGCTGCCCGTCGGCGGGCTCTCCTTCGGACGCATGGCACCTCGCGGCGGTCCGCAATGGCCGAAAGTCACGAGCTATCCGGAGATGGCTCAGCTTGCAGATGTCCTTGCCGCGGCAAGGCCGGGAGTTCGGCTCGAGCCGCGCATCCTGCTGCTCGACCCCGCGGCGCCGTATGGCTATGTGCGCGACTGGCAGCCGCCCGGGATGTCACCGGCCCGGCACATGTCCTATGCCGCGCAGTGGTGGCTCTTTGCCATCACGTTGATCGTGCTTTGGGCGGTGCTCAGCGCGCAGAAGCCGGGTGCCGACGCGCGCGCAGAAACGCTCAAGCGGCAGGCGCCGCGAGAGCGTGAGGTACCCTGAAAACTCTCATGCAAGGCAATCAAGCGGAGCCTCGTGTCACCGAGCCGCACGGGGTCGCGAATCGCGACACGACGATCCGTAACCTGAGGACCATTCTCGCGCTCGCCGCGCTGTTCGTGCTGCCTGTTGCGGGCTCGTTCTGGCTGTACTACGGCGCGAGCTGGCGTCCTGCGGGACACGTCAATCGCGGCGAACTCATCCGGCCGGCGCGCCCGCTGCCTGATGTTCCGCTGCCGATCGTGGGCTCGGCCGGGGTACGAGGCGCCGCCGCGAACGTCTTCAGCAAACGCTGGGCGCTCGTCTACGTCGGCGACGGCGGTTGTGACCGACGGTGTCAGTACGCCCTGTATGTCACGCGCCAGACATGGCTCGCGCTCAATAGAGATGCGTCGCGCGTCGAGCGCGTGTTCCTCGCGACAGGCAATTGCTGCGCGGCGACCGCTCTCTCGAATGCGCACGGCCTCATCGTGCAGGATGCGAGCGTAAGCTCGGGCAGAGAACTCCTTGCGGCGTTCCCGCGCGAGGACCGGGAGGAGATGATTTTCCTGGTCGACCCGCTCGGGAACCTCATGATGCGATACGATCTTCGCCGCGACCCGAAGGGCCTCCTCCAGGACCTGCGGTTACTCCTGCAGCTTTCTCACATTGGCTGAAATCATCGCGGCGCGCTCCATCCCTGCCGCGGGATGGATGCGCAAGCTGGCTCTCGCGGCAGTCCTTGTCGGCTTGACCGTCGTCGTGCTCGGTGCGTACGTGCGCCTGACGGCTGCCGGACTCGGCTGCCCCGACTGGCCCGGCTGCTATGGCCATGTGACCCCGCTCGGTGCCGAGCAGAGTCTCGCGACCGGTGCGGTGCTCCCCGGAGCAGCGCTCGACGTGACGAAGGCGTGGCACGAGATGATCCATCGCTACGCCGCCTCGACGCTCGTCTTTCTCATCGTGCTCATCGCGGCTCTCGGCATCGCGAGCCGGCACGAGTCCGCGCGCCGCGCGCGCTACGCGGTCGCGCTGCTCGGCATCGTCGTCCTGCAGGCCGCCCTCGGCATGCTCACCGTGACGATGCTGCTGCGCCCGCTGATCGTCACGCTCCATCTGGTTTTCGGGCTCGCGACCGTGAGCCTCCTCTGGTGGCTGTGGCTCTCGCTGCCAAGCGAAGAGGCCGAGACAGGACCGAGCGGCGCCGCCTGGGCCGTGCATGGCGCCTCTCGCAGTGCAGCGTGGGCCGCGCGGCTGGCGGTTCTCGCGTTCGTCGTGCTCGCCGCACAGATCGTCCTCGGCGGCTGGACGAGCACCAACTACGCCGCCATCGCCTGCCCCGACTTCCCGACCTGCCAGGGCTCCTGGTGGCCGGCAATGGATTACCGGCATGCCTTCGTGCTCTGGCACGCTCCGAGCATCGACTATGAAGGCGGCGTCCTCACGAGCGCCGCTCGACGGGCGATCCACTTCACTCACCGGATGGGCGCCGCCGTCACGGCCTGTGTGCTGATCGTGGCTGCGCTCGCGGCATTCCGTCAGCGCGCGCTCGCACGCCCGCGCGCGGTTGCCTGGTTCGTGCTCGCCGCGCTTGCGGTGCAGCTCACGATCGGCGTTTCCATGGTTCTGAAAGGCTTCCCGCTCTGGCTCGCGACGGCGCACAACGCGGGCGCCGCGCTCACGCTCCTCGCCGTGCTCACCCTGGTGCACAGCTTGCGCTCCGCGCAGTCGGCATGAGTCGAGCCATGCCGCAGCCGAGAGACCCCCTGCCACTCGCCGCGGACCCCGCGACCGAGGCGGCGGCGCCGCGGGAGCAGCGCGGGGCGGTACCCGCCTCCGACCAGCAGTCGGTCGCGACCTGGCGGTATTACCTCGCGCTCACCAAGCCCCGCGTGATCGCGCTCATCGTGTTCACGGCGATCGTGGGCACGCTGCTCGCGAGCCCCGGACTGCCGCCGCTTCGTGCGCTTCTCTGGGGCAATCTCGGTATCGCGTGCGCCGCCGCCTGCGCCGCCGCGCTCAATCACGTGCTCGACCGGCGCATCGACGTCCAGATGGCGCGCACGCGCGGCCGGCCGCTGCCACGGGGCAAAATCACGGAGCGGCAGGCGCTCGTCTTTGCTGCCGTGCTCGGCTTCGTGTCGATGGCCGTGCTCGGTTTTCTCGTCAACCCGCTCACGGCGCTGCTCACCTTCGCCTCGCTCATCGGCTACGCGGTCGTCTACACCGTGTGGCTCAAGCGGGCCACCTCGCAGAACATCGTGATCGGCGGCGCCGCCGGCGCCGCTCCGCCGGTGCTCGGCTGGACGGCCGTGACAGGCAGCGTCGATCCAAACGCGCTGCTCCTGTTCCTCATCATCTTCGCCTGGACTCCGCCGCATTTCTGGGCGCTCGCGATTGCGCGCCGCGACGAGTACGCGCGCGCGGGCATCCCGATGCTGCCCGTCACGCATGGTGTCGAGTACACGCGTCTGCACGTGCTGCTCTATACGATACTGCTCACCGCCGTCTCGCTCATGCCGTTCCTCACACGCATGAGCGGGCTCATCTATCTCGGGGCCGCGCTCGTTCTCGATGCGATCTTCCTGTACTACGCGCTCCAGCTCAAACGCTCGGAAAGCAAGGCTCTGCCGATGCGCGTATTCCGCTTCTCGGTCACTTATCTGATGTGGCTGTTCGCCGCGCTCCTCATCGATCATTACCTGCGGACGACGCAGAATCTACCGCTGTAGGCCTCAGCGCGTGAGCGTCAGGTACCAGGAGGAGAGCCGGCGATCCTCCATCAGCAGCACGCCGAAGGCTTCGTACTGATCCGTCGTGATCTGACGCAGGTGCTCGGTGCCCTGATAGCCCCCCTGCTCGGAGCGGTAGAACGAGAGAATGGTGGGGCCGGCAACCGCGAAGACGCCATGCAGGCGGCCCAGCGTCGGGTTCTCCGACGTCCACTTCGAGGCGAGCGGATCGCGCCCGGGCGTCTCGATCGTATAAACGTTCACGAACTCGACGGGCGGTGCTGCGAGCACGCGCATGCGGCCGGCGAGCATCCAGCAGTCCTTGCCATGGGAGATCTCCGTCTGACCCTCGACTGCGATGCCCTGAGCGTCGCCGCTCCAGAACATGCCGGAGAGCGTCCAGACGCCGGGCTCGTACAGGAACGTATGGCGCATGGCTCAGGATGACCCGATGCGCAGGCGGGGCTGCGCGGCGATCATTATGGCGCGCGTGCGGCTTTCCCGGTACGTTTCCGGGAGGCGACACCGGGCGGTCCCGGACGCGCGTCCGCGGTGCGGCCTTCCGGGCGTGCGGTGAATGCCGGATTGGCGATTCGCGGATTCAGGAGGGGTGCCATGCTGATCGAGCGCGTGTGGGCGGCGAACGACTACCGCAATTTCCACTATCTCATCGCCTGTCCCGAGACGGGGGAGGCGCTGGCGGTCGATCCGCTCGAGTGGCGCCGATGCCTCGATGCGGCTCGCCGGCGCGGCTGGACGATCACGCAGATCATGAATACCCACGAGCACCCCGATCACACGGGGGGCAACCAGGGGATGAAGGGCGCAACGCGTGCGCGGCTGCTGGCACACGCCGGAGCGGCCTCGAACATCGGGGATGTCGACGTGGGACTCAACAAGGGCGATGTGATCCGGGTCGGCCGTACGGTCGAGCTCGAATGCCTCGACACCCCGGGACACACGATGACCCACATCTGCCTGTTCGCGCACGGCGAGCAGCCGGCGCTCTTCTCCGGTGACACGCTCTTCAATGCGGGCGCCGGCAACTGCCATACGAGCGGGCGGCCGGACCTGCTCTACGAGACCTTCGTGAACCAGCTGGCGCGGCTACCGGATGGGACGCGCGTGTATCCGGGCCACGAGTACCTGACGCGCAATCTCGAATTCACGCTCGATCGCGAGCCGGACAATGCCGAGGCCTCCGCGCTGCTCGCGCGCTGCCGCGATCAGGCGCCTGAGTCGGCAGTCGTGACGACGCTCGGGGAGGAGAAGCGCGTCAATACCTTTTTGCGCCTCCAGAATCCAACCGTCATCGCGCATCTCACAGAGCGCTTCCCAGACATCGGCGAGCGGCCGGATGCGCGGACCGTGTTCCTGAAATTGCGCGAGCTGCGCAACAAGTGGTAGTTCGCGCGTCCAGACGCCGCCCGGGCGTCGCTCGGCTGGTAGAATGCGCGCCCCTATGGACGACGTTTCGAACATCCTTGCGCCGCTCAACGAGGCGCAGCGCGCAGCGGTAACCGCGCCCGCAGGCCCGGTGCTCGTGCTCGCTGGAGCGGGCAGCGGCAAGACGCGCGTGCTGACGCATCGGATCGCGTGGGTGGTGCAGGCGGAAGGCGTGTCGCCTCACAGCATCCTCGCGGTCACGTTCACGAACAAGGCCGCAGGCGAGATGCGCAGCCGCGTCGAGCAGCTCCTCGGCATCTCGGGCGGCGCGCTCTGGATCGGCACGTTTCACGGCATCGCTCACCGCCTGCTGCGCCTGCACTGGCGCGAGGCAGGACTTCCGCAGAGCTTCCAGATCCTCGACTCGGAAGATCAGTTGCGCCTCATCCGCAAGCTGCTCAAAGCGGAGAATCTCGACGAGACGCGCTGGGTTCCGCGGGAGATCCAGTGGTTCATCAACTCCAACAAGGACGAGGGGCGCCGTCCCGGGGGCCTCAAGGACGGCAACGACCCCACCCGCCGCCAGCTGATTCGGCTCTATACGGAGTACGAGGAGGCGTGTGCTCGAGCGGGCGTCGTCGATTTCGCGGAGCTGCTGCTTCGGGCGTTCGAGCTCTGGCGCGGGTCGCCCGAGCTGCTCGCGCATTACCGGCGGCGCTTCCGGCACGTGCTGGTCGATGAGTTCCAGGACACGAACTCCATTCAGTACGCGTGGCTGAAGCTGCTCGTCGGCTCGGAGGTCCATCTCTTCGTCGTCGGCGACGACGATCAGTCGGTGTACCGCTGGCGTGGCGCGCGCGTCGAGAACATGCAGGATTTTCGCCGCGACTTTCCGCATGCGCAGCTCTACCGGCTCGAGCAGAACTACCGCTCGACCGGCACGATCCTGAACGGCGCGAATGCGCTCATCGCGCACAATGCCGGCCGCCTCGGCAAGACGCTCTGGACGAGCGGCAGCAAGGGCGATCCGATCCGGCTCTATGCCGGGTTCAACGAGCGCGACGAGGCGGAATTCGTCCTGCGCCGGATCGAGGAATGGACTCGGCGAGGCGGTCAGCGCCGCGAGGTCGCGATCCTCTACCGCTCCAATGCCCAGTCGCGCGCCTTCGAGGAGACCTTCCTCTCGGCGCGTGTGCCGTACCGGGTCTACGGCGGCCTGCGGTTCTTCGAGCGGGCGGAGATCAAGGACGCGCTCGCGTACCTGCGACTCATCGTCAACCATCGCGACGATCCGTCCTTCGAGCGCATCGTGAACCTGCCGCCGCGCGGCATCGGCGCGAAGAGCCTCGATTTGATCCGTGAGAGCGCCAAGAGCTCCCGCAGCTCGCTGTGGGAAGCTGCCGAAAGATCGCCTGAGACGCTCGGCCCGAAACCCGCGAGTGCCGTGCAGGGCTTTCTCGCGCTCATCGAGCGGCTCGGACGCGAGATCGCGGGCCTGCCGCTCAACGAGCAGGTGGATCACGCGCTCGAGGCGAGCGGGCTCATCGAGCACCGTAGAAGCGAGAAGGCCGACCGGGGCGAGGCGCGGGTGGAGAACCTCGAGGAGCTCGTGAGCGCCGCGCGCAGCTTCGAGCCGGAGAGTGGCGCGGAGATGCCGCTGCTCGAGTCGTTCCTCTCTCACGCGGCGCTCGAGTCCGGCGAGGGCCAGGCGGAGGCCTGGGAGGACTGCGTGCAGATGATGACGCTGCACAGCGCGAAGGGCCTCGAATTTCCGGTCGTGTTCCTCGCCGGATTGGAGGACGGGCTTTTCCCCCATCAGCGCTCGATCACCGACCTCGAGGGCCTGGAGGAGGAGCGCCGCCTCTGCTACGTCGGCATGACGCGCGCGATGAAGCAGCTCTACCTCACTTATGCCGAGCAGCGCCGGCTGCACGGCACGGATGCCTACGGCCAGCCATCTCGCTTCATCAAGGAGGTGCCGGAGGAGCTCGTCGAGGAAGTGCGGCCGCGCGTGCAGGTGTCGCGCCCGGTGAGCGCTGGCCGCTTCCACCGCCCCGAGAGCGAGGCGGTGGCGCCGGGGATGCGCCTCGGTGCGCGCGTGCGCCACGGGCGCTTCGGCGAAGGCGTCGTGCTCTCCGTCGAGGGCAGCGGCCCCCACGCGCGCGTGCAGGTGAGCTTCGAGAGCCAGGGCACGAAGTGGCTGATGCTTCAGTACGCGAATCTCGAGCCGGTATGAGCGTAGCGCGCCGCGCGGGCTCGCTCCGGTCTCGGCGCCACACTGCGCGGCCGCGGCCCGCGGCCGTCACATGAAGATCGTCATTCTCGGCGCGGGTCAGGTCGGACGAACCGCCGCCTATCAGCTCTCGCGCGAGGAGGCGAACGAAGTCACAGTCGTCGATGCCAACGAGGAAGTCCTCCGCGACCTGCAGGACCGGATCGACATCCGTACGGTGGCCGGCAACGCCGCATATCCGACCGTTCTGGAGGCGGCCGGCGCCGCCGAGGCCGACGTCCTCATCGCTCTGACGAACAGCGATGAAGTCAACATGATGGCATGCGAGGTGGCCTACACGCTGTTTCGCACTCCGACGAAGATCGCGCGCATCCGTTCGGCCGAATACACGAGCCGGCCCGAGCTCTTCAGCGAGGAAGCTCTCGCGGTGGACGTGTTCATAAGTCCCGAGCAGCTCGTGACCGAGTATATCGAGCGCCTCGTGCGCTATCCCGGCACGCTTCAGGTGCTCGATTTTGCCGAGGGCAGAGTGCGCCTCGTTGGCGTGCGGGCGCGCCAGGGCGGCCTCGCGGTCGGCCAGCGCGTGCGCGATCTGCGCGAGCACGTCCCCGGAACCGAGGTTCGGATCCTCGCGATCTATCGCGCTGGCCGCATGATCCGGCCCGAAGGGGACACGGTGATCGAGGACGGCGACGAGCTGTACTTCCTCGCCGGACGCGAGGCGATCCGGCGTGTCATGCACGAGATGCGGCGCGAAAACTCGAGCGTTCGCAAGATCGTGATCGCGGGCGGCGGCAACATCGGACTGCGCCTTGCGAAGGCACTCGAGAAGAGCCAGCAGGTCAAGCTCATCGAGCGCAATCCGCAGCGTGCGCGGCGCGCCTCGGAGCTGCTCGAGAATACGATCGTGCTGGCGGGTGATGCCGCCGACGAGGAGCTGCTCATCGAGGAGAACATCGACAGCACCGACGTGTTCGCGGCGATCACGAACTCCGAGGAGGCGAACATCCTCTCCGCGATGCTCGCCAAGCGGCTCGGTGCGCACAAAGTCATGGCCCTCGTCAACAAACCCTCCTACGCGGAGCTGATCGAGAGCGGCAGCATCGACGTCGCGCTCTCACCGCAGACGATCACGATCGGCTCGCTGCTCGCGCACGTCCGGCGCGGCCACATCGTCAAAGTTCACTCGCTCCGCCGAGGCGCCGCGGAGGCGCTGGAGGCGATCGTCCACGGCACGGACGTGAGCTCGCGCGTGGTCGGGCGGCGCGTGGAGGACATACCGCTCCCCGAGGGCGCCACGATCGGCGCCGTCGTCCGCGGCGACGAGGTCATCATGGCCCACCACGACACCGTCGTGAACGCAGACGACCACGTGATCCTCTATCTCTCGGACCGCCGACACGTCGAGGCGGTCGAGCGCCTGTTCCTCGGCGCGTAACAGGGAGCCTGTCCGCCGTCCCATGCTCGCCGTGGCGAATGTGCTCGGGCTCATGCTCGCGGGCTTCAGCGCCGCCTATCTGCTGCCGATCGTCGCGGCGCTGATCTCCGACGACGGCACGGTCCTCGCGTTCGTCGTGGCGGCGCTCGCGACCGGCGGAGCGGGCCTTGCGCTCGCCGGCGCGACTCGCAAGAGCGCGCGCGAGTTGAAGCCCCGCGACGGCTTCCTGCTCGTGACGCTCAGCTGGGTGCTCATCTCCGGCTCGGCAACGATCCCGCTCAAGCTGCTGCTGCCGCATCTCACCTTTACGCAGGCCTACTTCGAGGCCATGTCCGGCATCTCGACGACGGGCGCGACCGTGCTCACCGGCCTCGATGATCTCGCGCCATCGATCAATCTCTGGCGCCACACACTCGAGTGGTGCGGCGGACTTGCGATGATCGTGCTCGCTGTCGCGGTTCTGCCGCTGCTCGGCATCGGAGGCATGCAGCTCTATCGCGGCGAGGCGCCCGGGCCCGTGCGGGAGGACAAGCTCACTCCCCGCATCACCGAGACCGTGCGCTCCCTCTCCTACGTCTACGTGACGCTCACCGTCGTGGGTGTCATCGTGCTGCGGCTCTGCGGGATGAGCTGGCTCGATGCAATCTGCCACGCCTTCTCCGCCGTCGGGCTCGGCGCATTCTCAACGCACGATCAGAGCGTCCGCTTCTTCCACTCCCCGTCGATCGAGCTCGCGCTCGCGGCACTCATGATCGTTGCCTCACTGTCCTTCGCGCGGCACTTCATCGCGCTCAGGCGCCTCACGCTCGAGCCGTATGCGCGCGACCCGGAGGCCAAGGCAATCTTCATCGCGCTTGCGGCCAGCGTGATCGGAATCGCGGTGCTGCTCACCGTCGCGCATACCTTCCCGAGCTTCGGCACCTCGCTCCGGCACGCGTTCTTCAACGTCGTCTCGATCGCGACGACCTGCGGCCTCGTCTCGGACGACTACACGGCCTGGCCGGTGCTCGCACCGTTCTGGATGCTGTTCCTTTGCTGCATTCTCTCGAGCACGGGCTCCGCCGGAGGCGGCATCAAGATGTTTCGCACGCTGCTCCTGTCCCGCCATGCCGGACGGGAGCTCAAGCTCCTCGTCCACCCGAGCGCCGTCGCACCGGTGCGGATCGGCGGGCGGCTGATCCCGGATCGCGTGGGCGATTCAGTGCTCGCGTTCCTGTTCCTGTACTTCATGACGACGGTGGTTCTCGTCTTCGCGCTGCTCGCGAGCGGGCTCGACTTCGTCTCCTCGTTCGGCGCGATCATCGCGACGATCAACAACACGGGGCCCGGACTCGGCGTCGTGGGCCCATTCAAGACGTATCACGCGCTCACGCCGTACCAGACCTGGATCTGCACGGTCGCGATGCTCCTCGGCCGGCTCGAGATCTTCAGCGTGCTCGTGCTCGCGACGCCCACGTTCTGGCGCAAGTGAGCGCCGCGCTGTGCCCAACTCGCGACAGTTGGGCCCGAAATCGGCCCAGAAATCGGGCCGGCCGCACACACCCGACGGGGCCCGCGTGCGGCAGTTCAAAGTCCGAGCACACGGGGCACATGGTGCGGCGCGCCCGGCTGTATACAGGCACTCCATGGAAGCTGCGCTTCGCGAAATGGTTGTCGCGCCCGACCGGTTCGAGATTGCGACCGATGACGTCATATTCCGCGCCGAGCTGCGGTCCGCGATTGCCGTCTGCGTTTACGATGCCGTCGCCGAGGCCGGCGCACTCCTGCATTTGAGATTCATCCTGCGCGGCGCCCAGCCGGTGGACGTGACCGATACGACGCTCGCGACCGAGCTGCTCCTGCTCGATCGATGCGTCGAGGCGTTGCGCGAAGTCATGCCGGGCGCGCGCCATTTGCAGGCGAAGATCGCCGCGCATCTGCCCGAGCATTCGACCGCAGTCGAGGCCTGCGATAGAGTGCTCGCGCTGGTCTCGCATTTCCTGCGGGACGCAGGGGCGGAGGTGGCGCCCGCCGACATTGCAGTCGGCGCGCCGCGCCGCTTGAATTTTCGCCCAAGCATGGGATGGGTACAGGTGCGTTGACGGAAGCCTCTCCTCCGATTCCGAGGGACGACGCGGCGCTGTTCCTCGACATCGACGGCACGCTGATCGACATCGCCCCGACGCCGCAAGCCGTGAACGTCCCCGCTGGCCTGCCCGCACTGCTCGGGCGGCTCTCGTGGCGCTTTGCCGGTAGCCTCGCGCTCGTGAGCGGACGCGGTCTGGAGGATATCGACCGGCTGTTCCGTCCGTTCCGGTTCCCGGCGGCCGGCATCCATGGCGCGGAGCGGCGCGATGCGCTCGGCAATCATCATTACGTGGGCCTCACGAGCGAGGATCTGACGCCCGCGCGCACGGAGCTGCGGCGCTTCGCCGCGCGCCACCCCGGACTTCTGCTCGAAGACAAAGGCCGCAGCCTCGCGCTGCACTTCCGCCAGGCCCCGGAGCTCGAGGCCACCGTTCGCGAGGCGCTCGAGCGGGCGCGGATCGAGCTGCCCGCGGAGGCGCACTTGCAGCCGGGCCACTGCGTGATCGAATTGAAAGGGGGCTCGGCGACCAAGCGCGCCGCCATCGAGGAGTTCATGCAGGAACCTCCGTTTGCCGGGCGCGTTCCTATTTATCTGGGAGATGATCTGACGGACATGGACGCGCTCACCTATGTCCACTCGACGGGGGGGCTCGGCATTTTCGTTGGACCGGAACCTCGACCGGGTCTCGGGTGGCTTCCGAGCCCGGCCGCCGTTCTCGAGTGGCTGAGGAGTCTCGACACGAAGTGAAGCGACTCGTTTGCGTCTCGAACCGTCTCTCGCTGCCGCGCCGCGCGGCGGCCGCGGGTGGTCTCGCGGTCGGCGTTCTTGCTGCACTGCAGCGGACCGGCGGGCTATGGTTCGGGTGGAGCGGCGAGACATCCGAGGAGCCCCCCGGCGAGCCGGACGTGCTCGTCCGCGACAACGTCCGCTACGCCACGATCGATCTGAAGCCGCAGGAGCTCGAGCGCTACTACAACGGCTTCTGCAACGGCACGCTCTGGCCTCTGTTCCACTACGCGATGGGGCGCTTCCGCTACGACAACGAGGACTACGAGGCATATCAAGCAGTCAACGGGCTCTTCGCCCGGCAGCTCTCAAAGCTGCTGCGCGCGGACGACTGCGTATGGGTGCACGACTATCACCTGATCCCGCTCGCGCGGCACCTGCGCCAGTGCGGGTTTCGGGGACCGATCGGCTTTTTCCTGCACATCCCGTTTCCTCCGCTGCAGGTCCTTCGGGTGCTGCCGAGCTACGACGAGATCGTGCGCGACCTCTGTCAGTACGATGTGACGGGCTTTCAAACAGAGGACGATCTGCGCGCGTTCGAGAGCTGCCTCGAAGTGCCGGCGCACGCGATCGTACGTACCGCGGGCGGATCGCGGCTCGATCTCGGCGGGAGGACCGTGCGGCTCGGGTTCTATCCGATCGGGGTCGATGTGGATCAGATCGCCTCCGAGGCGGCCGGTGCGACGCGCGAGGAGACCGTCCAGCGTCTCATCGCGAGCCTTCTCGGCCGCAAGCTCATCATCGGCGTCGACCGGCTCGATTACTCGAAGGGGCTCACGGAGCGCTTCGCGGCGTTCGAGCACTTCCTCACGACTTTTCCGGACAGCCAGGGGAAGGTGACTTTCCTGCAGATCGCACCGCTCAGCCGCGCGGACGTGCTCGCCTACAGCGAGATTCGCATGGCGCTCGAACAGACCGCGGGCCGTCTCAACGGCAAGTTTGCCGAGGCGGACTGGACTCCAGTGCGCTATCTCAACCGCAACTTCTCGCACGCAACGTTGATGGGATTACTGCGCGCCTCGCACGTCGCGCTCGTCACCCCGGTGCGCGACGGCATGAATCTCATCGCGAAGGAGTTCGTCGCGGCGCAGGAGCCCGACGATCCCGGGGTGCTCATCCTGTCGCCGCTCGCGGGCGCTGCGCGCGAGCTCTCCGGGGCGCTGCTCGTCAATCCCTACGACAAGCGCGGCACGGCGCTCGCTCTGCAGACTGCGCTCACCATGCCGCTCGGGGAGCGACGCCGCCGCCACGAGCAGATGCTCGATGCCGTGCGCCGCCACGACATCCATAACTGGTACCGCGAGTTCCTGCGGGATCTCAACGGCGAGCGCTTCATCGCCCCGCATTCTGCCGCTGAACCCACGCCGCTCCGCCGTTCACTCCCAGGTCCTTCGAGTAGACGACGTTGAGCGGGTTGTCGTACCAGCCGGAGACGCGCGGCTTGACGAGGTGCTTGTTTACGTAGAAGTAGATCGGAATCAGGGGATGGTCAGCGAGCGCCACGCGCTCGGCCTGCTCGAGCAGCGCGCGGCGCCGTGCCGCGTCGACCGAGGCGGACGCCGCAACGAGCAGTCCGTCGTACGCGGCGCTGCGATAGTGCGGCAGATTCACGCCGAAATCGCTTTTAAAATACTGCGCGAACTCATAAGCATCGTTGTAGTCGGCGCTCCAGCTCGTAACGAACAGGTCGACGTCCCGCCGATCGATGTCGTGCAGGAGCGATTTGAACTCCTCGGCCGTCAGGCGCGCCTCCACACCGAGCTGCTCCTTCCAGATCGAGGCGATCGCCACGGCGAGGCGGTCGTTCACCTCGCTCGAGTTGTAGCGCAGCTCGAACGCGAGCGGCCGCTTGGGTGAATAGCCTGCTTCGGCATAGAGCCGCCGAGCGCGGGCGATCCGCTCCGGCATCGCGAGCGGACGGTAGTCGAATGACTGCGGCGTGTAGTCGTGAATGCCGTAGGGCATCCAGCCGTAGGCCGGACGCTCGCCGGCCCTCAGCACCTCGCGCGCGAGGAGCTCGCGGTCTATGACCATCGAGAGCGCGCGCCGCACCCGCACGTCGCGGAACAGCGGCCGGTCGAGATTGAAGCCGTACGCATAGGTCGTGAGCTGCGGGGCGATGTGCAGCTCGCCGCCAATGTTCGCGCGGATCCACTCGAGCTCGTCGCGCGGCACCACGTTCGTCACATCGATCTCGCCTGCGCGATAGCGCGTGAGCTCGGTGTTCTCGTCCGCGATCGAGAGGAACCGGACCTCCTCGAGCTGCGTCGCGCGGTCGTTCCAGTAGTGGCGATTGCGGCTGGCGACTACGTGTGATCCGGGCACCCACTGCGCGAGCGCGAACGCGCCGTTCGAGACCATGATGCCCGGGCGGGCCGAGGCTGGCCCGTCTCGCGCGAGCG
>DASXNC010000004.1:0-3620 GCA_036495325.1 Steroidobacteraceae bacterium | reverse complement strand
GACCGCTTGGCGCTGGGACCGAGAGGCGCCGAGGAGCTCGCGGCCGCTGTGCAGGCACACCCCCTGTCGGTGTTCCGGCTGATGCGTGCGCTGCAGACGCTCGGGATCTGCCGCGCCGTCGAGGGCGGCCGCTTCGAGCTCACGCCCGCCGGCCAATTCCTGAGGGGCGACGTGCCGGGATCGCTCCGTGGGCGAGCGCTCTTCACGGGCGACCTGCTGTGGCGACAGTTCGGCGATCTGATGCACGTGGTGAAGACCGGGGAGCGCACGCGCGTCATCGCGAGCGGAACCGAGGGGTTCGAGGCTCTGGCGGCGGACCCGGCGCGGCTCGATGCATTCCAGCAGGCGATGGCAGAAGGCAGCGTGCGAGCGGCACGGGATGCGCTTCGCGTCTTCGACTTCGGGCGGTTTGCGAACGTGCTCGATCTCGGCGGCGGCTATGGCGGAGTCCTCGCGGTCCTGCTCGCAAGCTATCCGGAGATGAGGGGCGCGGTCTGCGATCTGCCTTTTCTCACGCAACCCGCAACGCGCTATCTCGAGCGCGCGGGCGTTGCCGATCGCGGCCGGTTTCTGGTGGGCGACTTCTTTCAATCGGTGCCGCCGGGCTACGACGCCTACGTGATGAAATTCGTCATCCACGATTGGGATGACGAGCGCGCCACCTGCATCTTACGCAACTGTCGCGCCGCGGCGGCACCGTCGACCCGAGTCATCCTCCTCGAGCAGGTCGTGCCGGACGCACTCGGTACGAGCACCGCAGATCAGGCGGTCATTCGGGCGGACCTCACGATGATGGCGGTCGGGGGCAAGGAGCGCACCGCGGAGGAATATCGCACCCTGTTCGCGGGAGCCGGGTGGCGCCTTACGCGGATCGCCAGGGCTTCGGCGGAATTCAGCGTGCTCGAAGCGTCTCCCGCGTGAGTCCAAACCCGCGGCTGCGTGCCGGGGACGGTGCGGATCCGGTATCGTGAGCGGATGGGCAACAAATCCTATCAGCCGAGCGAGCCGCGGCGGGCAGCCTTCATCGGTCTGGGCGTCATGGGCGCGCCGATGGCCGGCCATCTGGCCGCCGCCGGTCACCGAGTCACGGTCTACAACCGCACTGCCGAGAAGGCGCAGCGATGGGTCGAGCAGCATGGCGGCCGGACCGCCGCGACACCGCGGGAGGCCGCGGCGGAGGCGGAGCTCGTCTTCGCGTGCGTTGGCAACGACGACGACGTTCGGGCCATCGCGCTCGGCGAGGGTGGCGCGTTCGCCGGGATGAACCGCGGCGCCGTGTTCGTGGATCACACGACGGACTCGGCGCGCCTGGCGCTGGAGCTGCGCGCACACGCCGCCGCAAGCGGGCTGCACTTCGTCGATGCGCCGGTATCGGGCGGGCAGGCTGGCGCCGAGAACGGCGCCCTCACGGTGATGTGCGGCGGCGATCCGGAGCCCTTCGAGAGGATGCGACCGGTCGCGATGGCCTACGCAAAAGCGATTACGCGCATCGGACCGACCGGCGCCGGACAGCTCGCGAAGATGGTCAATCAGATCTGTATCGCCGGACTCGTGCAGGGGCTCGCGGAGGGCATCGCCTTCGGGCAAAAAGCCGGTCTCGACATGTCGCTCGTCCTCGAGGTGATCGGCAAGGGCGCGGCGCAGAGCTGGCAGATGGATAATCGAGGCCGCACCATGATCGAGGATCGCTTCGATTTCGGATTCGCCGTCGACTGGATGCGCAAAGACCTCGCGATCGCGCTCGAGGAAGCCCGCCGCAATGGCGCCCGGCTGCCCGCGACCGCGCTCGTCGACCAGTTCTATGCAGACATCCAGAGCCGGGGCGGCAATCGCTGGGATACCTCGAGTCTGATTCGGAGGCTCAAATGAGAATGAAGCGAGTGATGACGGTGATTCTGGCGCTGGCAGCAGCGGGGGCGACTGCAGGTGCCGTTGCAGCGCCGCAGGTTTACACCATCGAGCCGATGCACACGTACCCGAGCTTCAAGGCCTCTCACATGGGAGTCTCCTTCTGGCGCGGCAAGTTCGACCACTCGAGCGGCAAGATCGTGCTCGATCGCGAGCGCGGCACCGGCCGGATCGAGGTGTCGATCGATCCGAGCTCGGCCGATTTCGGCCTCGACGCTTTGAATCAGGTCGCAAAGGGACCGCAGCTCTTCGATGTCGCGAAATATCCGACGGCGAAGTACGAATCGGATTCGATCACTTTCAAGAACGGGATGCCGGTCTCGGCGAACGGTCGTTTGACGCTGCACGGCGTGACGAACCCCGTGCCGCTCACGATCCGCTCGTTCAAATGCATCACCAACCCGTTCTTCAAGCGACAGGTCTGCGGCGCGGATGTCACCGCCAAGTTCGACCGCACGAAGTTCGGCATGACGCAGTACGCCGAGGACCCTTGGGTTTATCTCTACATCCAAGTCGAGGCGGTCGAAGGCAACAGCGTGCCGGCTGAGACGCCGCCGACCGGCACACCGGCTCCTGCGGGATGACGCTCAAAGCCGCACTGAAGCGGCTGGTGATCTCGAGCCCCGATCCCGCGCGGCTCGGGGACTTCTATGCGCGCGTCTTCGATTACCGCGTAACGCTCGCGGGAGAGGAGTGCCGCTGCGAGGCCGAGGCGAGATCGCTCTGGATACGGCGCGGTGTGCCGAACGGGCTGCTCGAGTCGCACTTCGCTTTCCGCCATGCCCCCGCACTTGAGCGGTATGCCGCGGAGCTGCGGGCGCGGGAGGTCCCGCATCGCCGCGTGCGGCTCTCGGGCCCCGCCGCGCTCATCGTCACCGATCCCGAAGGACGGGAAGTCTGGTTCAGAGCGGGCCAGCGCGGGGAGCGTCGGCGCGCCGCGGACGTCCCCGAGATCACCGGCGCCGTCCTCGCGGGCCGACCCGCTGCGATCCCGGCGCGAATGCAGCATTACGCCGTGCGTACGCCGGCGCCGCAGGCGCTGGCCGACTTTTACGTGGAGCAGCTGGGGTTTTTCAGCTCGGACTCGGTGCGCGATGGGTCCGGTGAACTGACCGCCACCTTCCTGCGCAGCGACCCCGAGCATCATGCGATCGCGGTGTTTCGCGCGTCCGAGCCGCGACTCGATCACTTCTCGTGCGAGACGCGCAGCTGGCGTGCGCTTCGAGATTGGGCGGACCGCGTGACCTCGCGCTCGGTGAGCCTCGCGTGGGGGATCGGCCGGCACGGCCCGGGCAACGATACGTTCTTCATGGTCGCCGATCCCGATGGCAACCTCGCAGAGATCTCCTCCGACCTCGAAGTCTGTGCCGAGGATCGGCCGGCGGGCGTGTGGGAGCACCGTCCGGAGACGCTCAATCGCTGGGGCATCGCGCTCCTGCGCAGCTGAGCGGTGCGCCGGGGCAGCTGAGCGGCGCCGCTCACGCCGGCTGTCTGCCCTCCCATGCGTCCTGCAAAAGCGCATGGATACCGTCGCGTTCAATCGGCCGCGGGTTCCAGTACGGATTGGCGACGGCGAGCTGCGCGGCCCGATCGACATCGGACTCGGCGAGGCCGAGCGTACGCAAAGAATAGGGTGCTCCGTGAGCACGCGCCAAGTCGTAGAACGCTGCGGCGGGATCGGGGCGACCTAGCGCCCTGGCCATCTGCTCGAG
>DASXNC010000003.1:0-4909 GCA_036495325.1 Steroidobacteraceae bacterium | reverse complement strand
CGCTCCTCGGCTATGGGGTGGACTGGCCGATCGACTGGCGTGAGATGTGGGGCTATTACCGCGAAGTCGAGGAAGCGCTCAGCATCTCGGGACCTGTCAACTATCCGTGGGGCCCGAAGCGCCCGCGCTATCCCTATCGCGCGCACGAGCTCAATGCCGCGGCTCTCGCGCTCGCCGAGGGGTGCGAGGCGCTCGGCATCCCGTGGACGGAGACACCGCTCGCGACGCTCTCGGCGCCGCGTGGCCGAGCGCACCCCTGTGTCTACCGCGGGTTCTGCGTCACGGGGTGCTCGACCAACGCAAAGCAGAGCGCGCTCGTCACCTGGATTCCGCGCGCCGTTGCGGCGGGCGCGGAAATTCGCGACCTAGCCATGGCAGGTCGCATCGAAGTGAGGTCCTCGGAAGGGCACTCGAAGCGGGAGGGCGTCACGGACGGCATTAGCGACCGCGCGATCGGGGTACATTATGTGCGCGAGGGGCGCTGGCGCTTCCAGCGCGCGCGCAACGTCATTGTCGCAGGCTATGCGATCGAGACGCCACGACTGCTGTTCAACTCTGCAACCGCACGCTGTCCGCACGGCCTCGCCAACAGATCGGGGCTCGTCGGAAAATACTTCACCGTGCAGGCCAATCAGGCCGTGTGGGGCCTCACCGAGCGGGAGATTCGCGGCTACAAGGGTCCGCCGTCGCTCGCACTCACCGAGCACTGGAACTACTGCGACGCGAAGGATTTTTTCGGCGGGTACTGCTACATGAGCCAGGGCCCGCTGCCGCAGCTCTGGGCGCGCGTGCAGTCGACCAGCCGCGGATTGTGGGGCGAGCGCCTGATCCGCGCGATGCACGACTACAACCACCAGGTGGGGCAAGATCGTCGGGGAGTTCCTGGAGCTGGAGAGCAACCGCGTCACGCTCGCCGACGACAAGGATCAGTACGGCCTGCCGATCCCTCGTGTCGAGTACACGTGGTGCGACAACGACAGGGCGCTGATCGAGCACGCGCTCGCGTTCATGCGGCGTGCCCTGGAGGCGATCGGCGCGACGGACATCTGGGAGCAGGCCGACGACACGTGCCACATGGCGGGCACGTGCCGCATGGGAGACGATCCGTGGACGAGTGTCGTCGATTCCGACTGCCGCAGTTGGGACATCCGTAATCTCTTCGTCTGCGACGGGTCAGTGTTTCCGACGACGGGCGGCGTCAACCCCTCGCTTACTATTCAGGCGCTCGCGTGCCGCACCGCAGATTGCATTCGCGCCCTAGCGGCGCGCGGGGAGCTTTGAGCGGATCACTCGACTGGGCGTCGTGCGCGCGGGAGCCGGAACGAGCGCAGGGAACGCGGCGCGAGGGACGGGGCGAGCCCGAGGCCATCGCGACGGTCCGGATCGTGGCGCGCGGACGAGCCCCGTGCGCCAAGCGACGAAGAACATGGCGCCGAAAGTCGCCCCCAAGACCCATAGCGCGGTGACGAGCGGAAGCGGCGTCGCATCGTCGACGAGGAGCGCACGGCTCAGCACGCAGAACGGCACGTGTGCCGTGAAGACCTCGAGCGAGGCACGCCCGAGCATCGAGAGCACCGTCACGCGCAGCCACGCGAACACGGGTAGAACCCACGCGTTCACGACATACGCAAGCGCGGCGAAGTTCACGACTCTGAGCGCCCCGAGATGCCACTTATCGGTGAGCGCAAAGGTCGTCGCCGCATCGAACGGCAGGTTCATGTAGCCGTAGCGGTACAGCAGGAACAGGCCGGTCGTCCCGAGCGCGACCGTCATGAGCAGGCCGCGGCCGACGAGAGCTTGACGGACCGATGAGCGGAGCCTGCGAGGCGCGCTCGCATCGAGGGCCGCAGCGCAAGAGTCCGCCCCTGCCGCGGCTGGCTGTGCGCGCCGAAGCTGCCGCGCGCCGAACCACAGTCCGGCCACCCAGACGAGCTGCCAGGCGAACCAGTCGAAAGCGCCGAAGGCGTCAAGCGGCAGATTCAGACCGAGAAGCTGAGAGAGGCCGCCATAGATGAACGAGCGCCCACCGAGCTGCGCGAACGCCCACAGCAACGCGGAGCAGCCGAGCAGGAGCTGCCAGCCGCGGCGGGCGGCGAGCTTGAGCAGTGCGGGGGTCGCGAGGAGAAACACGATGTACATCGGCAGGATGTCGAGCAGGGCCGGTTGATAGAGCAGCAGCGGACCCGCGAGCGTTGCGCGTACGGGTGAGGCGAAGTACAGGGAGAGGTGATTGCGCAGCGCGTGATTATCGGTCGCAACAGCGAGTCCCGCGACGAACGTGAACAGGAACAGCAGCAGCCCGAGATGCATCAAATAGATCCGGCCCGCGCGCTTCCAGAGCTTCGAGCGCACGTAGCCGGCACCGCGCTCGATCAGCTGCCGAGTGTAGATCGAGCCGATGAGGAACGCGGAGAGGAACACGAATCCCTCCGCGGCCGAGATGAAACCGAAAGTTTGATTGGCGTAGGCGTTGAGCCGCGTCGGTAAGTGCGTGAGCACCATCATCACGAGCAACAGACCACGCAGCACATCGAGCTCGTCGCGCCGGCGGGACGCCGACGGGGCGGGTGAGATACTCATTCGGAGAGAAAACCTGTCGGTGTGCGGCAACCCTGACCGCGTCTTTCAGCAGTTTATCATGCACAAACCGTGCCTCACGTAACGGTTTGTAATTGGCGGAAAAGCCGCGCGACTGCGGCCATTCGGGTGCAGACGCGCGACTGTCGCCGTTAGGCTGCACTTATCAAGTGCACGCTCTCCCACGAAGCCGAACGATATACCGATCACCTCAGTGCTGCGGCTTACGGTGTTCCTCGCGCCGTCGCATTTCCTCGGCGTCGCGACGGTCCTCGTCGACGCGCTTTGCATGGCGCAGCGCTTCGCGCTCGGCCTCCGTGAGCTGCGGCTGAGCGTCCTTACTCGAGCCCTTCAGCTCTTCGCCCGCTTTCTGCTTTTCCTCGACGAACTTGCGAGCCTTCTCGTCGTATTCGCGGGCCGCATCGTAATTGCCTTCGCCCTGAACTTTCGATGTCATGCTGCGTACTCCTTTGCGCGCGCGGAGGCGCGGCGCTCCTCGGGCGGAAAAGCAATGGCTGTGCCCGCTGTCGGGCGGTGCTTCGCCGCGACTACGCATCGACCATGAGCCGATGTGTCGATTTCACTTCCTCCATGACGAAATAGGTGTGCGTCTGCTGCACACCGCGCACTGAGGCGATGCAATCACCGAGGAAGCGCCGGTAGCGGTCCATGTCGCGGACGCGCACCTTCAACAGATAATCGAAGCCACCTGCCACCATGTGACATTCCATGACCTCCTCGTGCGCGAGCATCGCTTGTTTGAATCGCTCGAAGGCGTCCGGCGTCGTGCGATCGAGAGACACCTCGACGTAGGCGAGCAGGCCGAGGCCGAGCTTGGCGGGGTCGAGCCTCGCGAAATAACCCTCGATGTATCCGTGGCGCTCGAGGCGGCGCACTCGCTCGAGCGTCGGTGTAACGGTGAGGTTGACTTCGCGGGCGAGTCGCGCGATCGGCGTTCGGCCGTCCTGTTGGAGCCGCACGAGGAGTTGCCGGTCGATACGGTCGAGGTCCGTGTCTTCCGTCGAAGCTTGGGAGGGGGCGGAGCTGGAAGCGCGCATGCGATGATCCTATATAGACGATTCGTCTACAGTAGTCCGCATAACAGGACACTATTCTCTAGGATGCGGGATATCATAAGCATGATTCACTATATCGGTCCAGAAACGCAGCGAACCGAGGGGTAAATGGCCCAGCTGAGTCCACTGTCGGCAGCGCTCGAGCCGGAGCAGGCGGAACGGCCGGAACAGGCGGAGATATCGTCGATCCAGCCGTCCGGGTCGGTCCGCCCGAGGGAGCGATCCGGTGCGACTGAGGCTCAGGCGATCGAGACGCTGCTTGCCCAGCTGTTGCCGCTCGAGCGCCGTCTGAGCGATGCGCGTTTGCGCGCGCGGTACTGGGTCGAGGCCGCTCGAGCCCGCCGCTGGCCGAGGACTTTCGCCGATGCGCTGCTCGCCCAATTTCCGCTCGGGAGCGAGCAGGGCCGTGCGCTCATGAGCCTCGCGGAGGCGCTCCTGCGCACGCCCGACGCTGCGCGCGCCGATCAGCTCATCGCGGAACGTCTCGATGCCCTGCGGCTTGCCGCGCCGGCCGGGAGCGGCACGCGATCCCTGCGGCTCGGCCTTGCGCTTCTCGGCTCCGTCGGCCGTCTTCTGCCGGAGGTCGCGGACGAGCTCGCAGGCCGCAGGTCCTCCTCCCGGTTGCTCAAGCCGGTGCTGGCGCCGCTCCTGCGCGCCGGCCTGCGCCGCTCGATGGCGAAACTCGGCGCCTCCTTCATTGTCGGGGACACCATCGAAACCGCGCTCGCGCGCACCCGCTCCGAGAAGAGCCTTGCGCCCGCCTCGTTCGATATGCTCGGTGAGGGGGCGCGTACGGAGACGGATGCGCAGCGCTTCTTCGACTCGTACGCACATGCGATCGATACGCTCGCGGACGAGCCGCGCGCCCGCTCGGGTATATCCGTAAAGCTTTCCGCGCTCGAGCCTCGCTACTCGCTGCTGCAACGGGAGCGAGTGCGCGAGCGCCTCGTACCGCGCGCGATAGAGCTCGCTCGCCTGGCCGCGCGCGCCGGCATCCCTCTGACCGTCGATGCGGAGGAGGCCGATCGGCTCGACCTGTCGCTCGAGGTGCTCGAGTGCCTGGCACGCGATGCGAGTACTCGCACCTGGAGCGGACTCGGGCTCGCCGTGCAGGCCTATGATCGGCGCGCGCTCGGAGTGATCGAGTGGGTCGCCTCCCTCGCGCGCGAGAGCAGGCGGCGCATGCATGTGCGGCTCGTCAAAGGCGCGTACTGGGACACCGAGATCAAGCGGGCGCAGGAGCGGGGACTCTCGGA
>DASXNC010000002.1:0-6576 GCA_036495325.1 Steroidobacteraceae bacterium | reverse complement strand
GGCGCGCCGCCCGATCGGCCGGCCGCGCTCGTCGAGCGGGCAACACTGCCGGAGCAGCGCGTGATGCGCACCCAACTCGCTGATGTCGCCCGCCTCGCGCGGACACGCAACGTCGCGGCGCCTGCACTGCTCATCATTGGCGATGTCGCGGCGGCCGCGGAGGCCGACGCGATCGAATCGCTCACCGATACCTTGAAAGGCGTCGCTTGACCACCAACGTGCAGAACGGCTTTGCGGGAACCGTCGGCCGGACACCGCTCATCAGGTTGAGGCGCCTGAGCGAGGAGACCGGCTGCGAGATCCTCGGCAAGGCCGAATTCATGAACCCTGGCGGCTCGGTGAAGGACCGCGCGGCGCTTGCAATCATCGAGGATGCCGAGCGGCGCGGGGAACTGCGCGCGGGCGGGATCGTCGTCGAGGGCACGGCCGGCAACACCGGCATCGGGCTCGCGCACGTCTGCAACGCGCGGGGCTATCGCTGCATCATCGTGATGCCGGACAACCAATCCCCGGAGAAGTACCGACTTCTCGAGATGCTCGGCGCCGAGCTCTACAAGGTCCCCGCGGTTCCGTACAGCAATCCGAACCAGTATCAGAAGGTGGCGCAGCGCGTCGCCCAATCGCTCCGCAACGCGATCTGGTCCAATCAATTCGACAACACTGCGAACCGCCGCACGCACCTCGAGACGACAGGGCCCGAGATTTGGGAGCAGACGGACGGTCGCATCGACGCGTTCGTCGCCGCCGCGGGCACGGGCGGCACGATCGCAGGCGTTTCGGAATACCTCAAATCGCGCCGCAAGTCCGTGCGCTGCGTAGTCGCCGATCCACCCGGCAGCAGCCTCTTTGAATTCGTCCGCAACGGCGCCCTCAAGGCGACCGGCAGCAGCTCGATCACCGAGGGCATCGGGACCGGCCGCGTGACCGCGAATTTCGCCGGCGCTCCGCTCGATGATGCCGTACACGTGGAGGATGCGGAGACCGTGCGCTACGTGTACCGGCTGCTCTATGAGGAGGGACTGTTCCTCGGCAGCACGAGCGGTATCAACGTCGCCGGCGCCGTGCGAGTCGCCCGCGAGCTCGGCCCGGGACACGTGGTCGTCACCGTGCTTTGCGACGGCGGCGCAAAGTATCAATCGAGGCTTTTCAACACCGAATGGCTCGTCCAGAAAGGGCTCGCGGCAAGTGCCGTCGAGCCCCGCCGCGGCGAGCGTATCCAACTGGAGAACGTCCTTGTCGCTTGAGCGCTCCAAGCTCGCGACGGTCACGGATGCCGTGATCGTCGGAGCCGGTCCCGTCGGTCTATTCCAGGTTTTCGAGCTCGGGCTCCTCGGCTTGCGCGCCGAGGTCGTCGATTCGCTCCCGCAGATCGGCGGACAGTGCATCGAGCTCTATCCCGACAAGCCGATCTACGACATCCCGGCCATCCCCGTCTGCAGCGCGAAAGAGCTGATCGAGCGGCTCGTCGAGCAGATTCGCCCGTTCAACCCCGGATTGCACCTCGGTCAGGAAGTCACGCAGGTCACACCAAGGCCCGACCGGCGCTTCGATGTGGTGACGAGCCGCGGGCTGCGCTTCGACGCGGGGGCGGTGATCATCGCGGGCGGGGTGGGCTCTTTCCAGCCGCGCCGTCTCAGTCTCGATGGCGCAGAGCGCCACGAGGGGACCTCGATCCACTACCGCGTCAAGGATGCGGCCCAGTTCGCCGGACGCGACCTCGTGATCCTCGGCGGCGGCGACTCCGCGCTCGACTGGACGCTCGAGCTCGTCGAGAAGGCCCACAGCGTCGTGCTCGTGCACCGGCGTGCGGACTTCCGCGGCGCGCCCGCCTCCGTGCAGCGGATGCTTCAGCTTCGCGAGGAGGGGCGCCTCGATCATATCGAGGGTCAGGTGCAATCGCTCGTCGTCGAGGGAGAGCGCCTGCAGGGAGTGCGGGTGCTGGCGCGCGATGGGGTGACGCGAACCGTCTCGCTCGATCATCTGCTCGTCTTCTGGGGACTGCATCCGAAGCTCGGGCCGATCGCCGAGTGGGGGCTCGAGCTGCACCGCCGCACGATCGTCGTCGACACGGCGCGTTTCCAGACCAGCGTGCCGGGCATCTTCGCCGTCGGAGACATCAACGAATATGCCGGGAAGAAGAAGCTCATTCTCTCGGGCTTTCACGAGGCGGCGCTCACCGCCTTCGGCGTGCGCGAACATCTCGCCCCGGGTGAGAAGGTGCATTTGCAGTACACCACGACGAGCCCGCTTCTGCAGAGGCGCCTCGGAGTCAGTGGGGCGGCGGTGGAGCCCCACGAGGATTCGCGAGCGCGTGCAAGAGGACCTGGTTGAAGCGCTCGGGCGCCTCGAGCTGCGGCACGTGGCCGACGCCCGCGAGCTCGACGAGATTCGCGTGCGGGATGCGCTTGGCGGCTTCCCGCGCGAGCTCGGGATAATTGCCGAGCGTGGCGGCGAGCGCGGGGTACGCCGACTCCCGGAACGGCGCCGTCCGATCGAGCGCGCCGACCACGAGCAGCACGGGCATCGCGAGCCGATCGAGATCGTAGAACACGGGCTGCGTGAAGATCATGTCGGAGATGAGCGCCTGATTCCAGTCGAAGCGCTCGCGGCCGCTGTCCGCATGCAGCGAGGCGAGCACGCGGACCCAGACGTCGAACTGCGCCTGCCAGCCTCCGCCGAAGTAGAACGTGCGCTCGTCGTGCTCGATGCTCCGCGCGTTTGTCGCGAGCTCCATCGCGTACCGTTCGTCGATGGTGCGATAGAGAACGCCCTCGGCTCGCCAGTCCTCGAGCCCGAGCGGGTCGACCAGCCCGAGCTCGAGGACCTCGTCCGGAAACATGAGCGCATACCGTGCCGCGAGCATGCCGCCCATGTCGTGGCCGACGAGCACGATGCGTCCGGCCGCGATGTGCCCGAGCAGGGCGTGGAGGTTCTGCGCGAGCTGCTCGAAGGTGTACTGGTAGTTGATCGGCTTGGAGGACTTGCAGAAGCCGAGCTGATCGGGAACGACGACACGGAAGCCCGCATCGTGCAGGGCGGCGATGGTGGGCGCCCAGGTGGCGCCGCAGAAACGCATGCCGTGCAGGAGCACCACGGTGCGTCCGGTACCGATGCCGATCCGATCCGGACCCACGTCCATGTAGGCCATGACATAGGTCTGCGCCTGCGTCTTGAAGCTGTAAAGCTCAACGCTGTAGGGGTACTTGAAGCCCTCGAGATTCGGGCCGTAGGCGGCAGAGACGGCGGCCGCGCCGTCGACGCGCAAGAACGCACCGGCTGCGGCGAGGAGCATGGCGGGGAGCGCGGCGAAGAGCCGGCCGGCAAGTCCTGTTCTGTTCGCGGAGCCGCGCATGTCGGATGGAGCCTAGCAAGAGGCGGGTCGAGGCGCGAGGCGGCGCAGTGCGAACGGCCAGCGGTCGGGCGGGCACCGACCCCGAAGATTGCGGCAGCAGCACCGCCGAGCGGGCCGGCGTATCCTAGTCCTCCGACGTGATAGAGATCCTCGCCTGTCCCGATTGCGGACTGCGCCAGCGCCTGCCTCCGCAGCTGCCCGATGGATGGCGCGCACAGTGCGGGCGCTGCGGAAGACCGCTCGCGCGCCCCGCCTCCCGTGGGCTCGATCTCGCGTTCGCGGCCGTCGCGGCGGCGCTGCTCATCTGGGTACCCGCATGCCTCGCCCCGATCATGAGCGTGTCCAACGAGGGCGTCGTGCGCGAGAGCGGGCTCGGCGGCGGCGTCGCGGCGCTCTGGTCCGGAGGCTTCCCCTCGCTCGCCCTGATCGTCGCGGTATTCAGCATCGCGGCGCCCTCTGTATATCTGCTGCTCGTGACCGCCGTGCTGATCGGTGTGCATTCCGGAAGCACGAGAGCACGCCTCCGCGCCGCCGATCCGGCTGCGAGGCCGGTGCTCGGCGTGCTCTTTCGTTGGGCGCTGCACCTGCGGCCCTGGACGATGATCGAGGTGTATCTGCTCGGCGCGTGCGTGGCTTATAGCCGCATCGAAAAGGTCGCGTTTGTCAGCGTCGGCACCGGTGGCTGGTGCCTGGTCGCGGCCGCGATCCTGGTGTTGATCGCGGATGCTATGCTCGATGCGCGCGCGGTGTGGGCAGCGCTACCGATCCGGGGACCGAGCGCAAGGAACCGGATCGCCTCCCCGCCGCCGCGCATGATGAGGCTGGCGCGTGCGGCGCCCGCGGCGACGGGGGCCGCAGCCGCCTGTAACATTTGCGAGCTCGCCGCCCCGGGAGAGAGGGAGGGCGACCGCTGCCCGCGCTGCGGTGCGCGCGTGGCCGCGCGCAAGCGCGCCTCACTCGAGCGCACGACCGCGCTCGTCGCGTGCGGATTTCTGCTTTTCGTTCCGGCGAATCTGCTCCCGGTCCTCACGATCCATCGCCTCGGGCACGAGCAGGCGAGCACGATCCTCGGCGGTGTCTTCGAGCTCGCCCGCGACGGACTGTGGCCGCTCGCCACGATCGTGTTCACGGCGAGCATCTTCATACCGCTTGCGAAGCTTGCCGCGTTGAGCTGGAATCTCGTGCTGACGCGCCGCAGGTCGGCGCGCTTCCTCGTCGCGCGCACGCATGTGCACCGGGCGATCGAGCTCATCGGACGCTGGTCCAACATCGATGTATTCATGGTCTCGATCCTTCTGGCCCTCGTGCAGTTCGGCGCGTTCACCAGCGTACGGGTGGACACGGGAATGATCGCGTTCGCGGCGGTCGTCATCGTGACGATGATCGCCGTGAAGTGCTTCGACAGCCGCCTGATGTGGGACGCGGCGGAGTCGCGCGAATGAATTACGGCGATCAGGACAGCGACGAGCACGAGGGCCGCGGCCCGGAGTCCCGCGGCGAGAGCTCTCCCGATCCGAATGGCGCTCCGCCTCCGGAAGCCTCGCTCGTGCGCCGGCGCTCGGCCTCGGCGCTCTCCTGGCTCTGGCTCGCGCCGCTCATCGCGGCGGGAGTCGTGCTGTGGCTCGCATGGCGCGCGCTCGCCGAGCGAGGGCCGCAGATTACGATCGCGTTCAACGATGCGGGGACACTGCAGCCCGGTCAGACCAATATCAAGTACAAGGGCGTCAATGTCGGGCTCGTCGAGACCGTCGAGCTCGCGCGCGACGTCTCGCGTGTGCTCGTGCACGCGCGCATGTCTCGCGGGATAGAGCCTTACCTTGCAACCGGCGCGCGCTTCTGGATCGTGCAGCCACGTGTCGGAGCGGAGGGCATCTCGGGATTGACGACGCTCGTCTCGGGCGCCTACATCGAGATGTATCCGGGACACGGTGAGGAGCAGCGGGAGTTCACGGGGCTCGAGGAGCCTCCCGTGCTCAAGCCGGAGACGCCCGGGCGATTC
The DNA here is from genome assembly GCA_036495325.1 of Steroidobacteraceae bacterium. Classification (GTDB taxonomy): domain Bacteria; phylum Pseudomonadota; class Gammaproteobacteria; order Steroidobacterales; family Steroidobacteraceae; genus JASHUC01. The sequence goes on along the minus strand of DASXNC010000002.1, from coordinate 1,225 downwards.
TTTACGCTACTCGCGCCGGAGGCGGGCACGCTCATCCCGGGTTCCCCGATCACGTATCGCGGCTTCACCGTCGGCGAGATCGAAGGCTCATCGCTTGCGAGCTCCGCGCAGCAGGTCGAGATCTACGCGTTCGTCCGCAGCCCGTTTGACCATCTGGTGCATCCCGAGTCGCGATTCTGGAACGAGGGCGGCATCGTCGTGAACGCCGGTGCGCAGGGAGTGCGAATCCGCATGAGCTCGTGGCAGCAGCTGATCGCGGGCGGAGTCGCGTTCGATACGCCAGAGTTTGCGCTGCAGGGACAACCGAGCCCGCAGGACGCTGCGTTCACGCTTTTCGACACCCGCGGAGAGGCGTTGCGCTTTCCGCGCCGCCCGCCGCTCTACTATCGCGTCGAATTCGACCGAAATGCGCGCGGCGTCGATGTCGGGACCCCCGTCGAGCTCGCCGGGACGGCGATCGGCGAGGTGACCGAGTCGCAGCTCGCCTTCGATCCGAAGCAGCGGACCCTTCGCACCATCGCGACGCTCGCGCTCGATCCGGGCGCCGTCGAAGTGGCAGGAGTGCCGCGCTCGGCGATCGATGCGCGCCGCAATGCGCTCGCCGCAGGGCTCGAGCGCCTGATCGCCGACGGCCTGCGTGCGCGCCTCGTCTCCTCGAGCCTGCTCACCGGGCAGAAGCTCATTGCGCTCGATGTGATGCCGGAAGCGCCGCCCACACACCCCGTGCGGGTTGCGGGAGTCACCGAGATCCCGACCGCACCCACGGCGGACATCGACGATATTCTCGCGAGCGTGCAGTCGACCGTGCAACACCTGCAGCGTGCGACCTCCGGCCCGCAGCTCGCGCACGCGCTGCAGTCGCTCGATTCGACTCTCACGCGGCTCGATCAGCTCACGACGAACCTGCAGCCCGAGGTGCAGGCGCTCGTGGCGAGCCTCCAGGCCACCTCGGCATCCATGCAGCGCGCGGCCGATGCCGCCAACGGCATGCTCGGCGCAAACGGCGCCCAGAGCGTCGATCTGCCTCGCCTCATGCACCAGCTGAACGATGCCGCGCGCTCGGTGCGTGACCTCGCCGACTACCTCAATCAGCATCCCGACGCGCTGCTGCGCGGCAGGCGCAACGACTCTCGATAGCGGGCACGGCGCTCGGCCCGCGCCGAGGCCGCGCCGCCGTGTGCCCGCATTGCCGGGCAGGAATCCTGCTGGCCGCTCCGGCGGCCGC
>DASXNC010000001.1:0-2832 GCA_036495325.1 Steroidobacteraceae bacterium | reverse complement strand
CCCTCCCGGGGCGGCGCCGCGGAATCACGCTTCACCAGCTCGTGCGCGAACAGATGATCGACCGGCTCGAGCTCGAGACCTGCGCGCTTGTCGCGAATCTGCCGGAGCAGCAGGGCGAGCGCGGCGTCCGCCATGGCGGCGATCGGTTGGCGGATCGTCGTGAGCTCGGGCCAGACCGTCGTGGCGGTGAGCGTATCGTCGAAGCCAACGACCGAGAGGCCTCCCGGCACGTCGAGCCCCCGCCGGTGCGCGACCGAGATGACGGCCGCTGCCATGTCGTCGTTGCTCGCGAAGACGGCCGTGGGCGCCCGCTTGCGCCCGAGGAGCCGCTCCGCCGCCTCGAGTCCCGAGCGGTAGCTGAAGTAGCCCTGTTCCACGTACGCAGGATTGACGGCGAGGTCTGCCGCCTCGCACGCGGCCTGGAAACCCGCGAAGCGCTGGGCGCTCGCCGTCTGGTTCGGGTGGCCCTTGATGAAGCCGATGCGCGTATGCCCGAGCGAGACGAGGTATCCGGTCATCTCGCTCGCCGCGCGGAAATCGTCGATGCGCACGCAGCAGACGTCCGCCCGCGGGCGGCCCGTCGCCACGGCGATGACCGGAATGCCAGCGGATGCGAGCTCGGAGGAGATCGCGACCGACTCGCAGAGCGGAGGCGGCAGGATGACGCCCGCGACGTTTTGCGAGAGTCTGCGCGCTGCCGCCCGCTCCATGGCCGGCTTGAAGTTGTCCCATTTCTCGACGACCAGCTGGGCTGCGGTACGGCTCGCCTTCTCGAGCGCGCCGACGAGCAGCTCGGTCAGGTACGCGACGCTCGGATTGGAATAGATGAGGGCGATGCGCGTGTTGCGCGCGCCGGCAAGCGACTGGGCGGCCGGATTGGGCGAATAATTGAGCTCGCGGATCGCCTTGAGGACGAGCTCGCGCGTCGCATCGCGGACGTTCTCCACGCCGTGGGTGACACGCGATACCGTCATTGGGGAGACGCCCGCGCGGCGCGCGACCTCATGGATGGTCACCGCATTGCTGCTGCGGCGCTTTCTTGTGGCACGAGCTGGCACGCGCTGTAAGTACCCGTATGAGAACCCCGATGCATGAGATTCTGCCTTGGTGGCGGCGAACAAGCGAGCGGCGCGGGATGCTCGCAATCGTCGCGTTCGCTCTCTTTGCTGTCGTGATCGCCTGCCCACGGGCGGGTGCGGAGGACGGCTACGAGCTCTGGATGCGTTATACCCCGGTCGAGGGGGCGCGACTCCGCGAGTACCGCTCTGCCACCAGCGAGCTCCTCGTGAACGACAGAGCCTCGCCGACGCTGCGGGCGGCACGCGCCGAGATCGTGCGTGGCCTCGAGGGGATGCTCGGTGCCGCGCCGCTGCAGTCGGACCGCGTCACGGCAGACGGCGCGATCCTCGTCGGGACTGCCGCGAGCTCACCCGTCATCGGGGGCATGCGGCTCGATCTCGGTCGCCTCGGGCCGGAAGGCTACATCATTCGCAGCGCGACGATCGCCGGCCATCGAGCGACCCTGATCGCAGGGGCGACCGACATCGGCGCGCTGTACGGCACGTTCGCCTTCCTGCGCCGAATCCAGATGCGCGCGCCCCTCGATCATCTCGAGATCGAATCGCACCCGCGCATTGCGCGGCGCGTGCTCGATCACTGGGACAACCTCGATGAGACGGTCGAGCGCGGATACGCCGGGGAATCGCTCTGGAACTGGCAGCAGCTGCCTGGTGAGCTCGATCCGCGCTACACGGACTACGCGCGCGCGTGTGCCTCGATCGGCATCAACGGCTCGGTCCTCACCAACGTCAACGCGAACGCCGACGTGCTCGCGCCGCTTTATCTTGCGAAGGCCGCCGCTCTCGCGCGGGTTTTCCGACCCTACGGCATCCGGGTGTACCTCTCTGCGCGCTTCAGCGCACCGATGGAGCTCGGAGGGCTCCCGACCGCCGATCCGCTCGATCCGCGGGTGCGCGCGTGGTGGCGCGCGAAGATCGACGAGATCTACGCATACATCCCCGATTTCGGTGGCTTCCTGGTGAAGGCGAACTCAGAGGGGCAGCCCGGGCCGCAGGACTACGGGCGCACGCACGCCGACGGAGCGAACATGCTCGCGGAGGCGCTCGCCCCGCACGGCGGCATCGTGATGTGGCGCGCCTTCGTCTATGCGAACCGTCCCGGCGAGGATCGTGCGAAGCAGGCGTACGACGAGTTCGAGCCGCTCGATGGGAAGTTTCGCCCCAACGTGCTCTTGCAGGTGAAGAACGGTCCGATCGACTTCCAGCCGCGCGAGCCTTTCCATCCGTTGTTCGGCGCGATGCCGCACACGTCGATGTCCCTCGAGCTGCAGATCACCAAGGAATACCTGGGCTTTGCGACCCATCTCGTCTATCTCGGCCCGCTTTACGAGGAGACGCTGCGCTCGGACACGTACGCGCGAGGACCCGGCTCGACCGTTGCGAAGGTCATCGATGGCTCGCTCTTCCATGCACCCCTCACCGGCATCGCGGGCGTCGCCAACGTCGGCTCGGACCGCAACTGGTGCGGGTCGGTATTCGATCAGGCGAACTGGTACGTGTTCGGGCGGCTCGCATGGGATCCCGACCTCTCCGCACGCACGATCGCAGAGGAGTGGGTGCGGATGACGTTCACGAACGACCCGCAGTTCGTGAACCCTGTCGTTGCGATGATGATGGGCTCGCGCGAGGCAGCGGTCGAATACATGACCCCGCTCGGGCTGCATCATCAGATGGCGAAAGATTCGCATTACGGTCCTGGGCCGTGGGTGACCGGCGGCAAGCGCGCCGACTGGACTGCGACCTACTTCAATCG